>CAYHTV010000043.1:0-15552 GCA_964359575.1 uncultured Planctomycetales bacterium | reverse complement strand
AATTGAGGTAGTCAATATTGGCCTTTGTCTCCTCAATGATAAATCCAAATTTTTTCCTTTAGTTGTACAAAGGCCCATAATAAAAAGTTTTTGGTTAAGAAAAAGTCAATAGGCCTTTTTCTCAGAGAAGAAAAGGTGTTAATATTGGTTGCCTCTACGTTTTTATTTTGGAAAAGACAAATAAATGAATTGAAAGAATTAATGTGAAGGCTTGAAAGGCTTGAGGAGTTTTTCGCACAAATTTTAAATGGCGCTGTCCTTACCAGTTGCTCCCATTGACAAATCCTTCTCTATAATTTATCCTTTAGGACGTATATGTAATTGGGATTAGCCTAAAGGAGGAAGAAGTATGAAAAAGAGTAGCATATTTGTTTTACTTGGACTCATTTTGGGTCTGGGAGCGGTCCAAGTCGTTCAGGCTTATGATTTTGGTGACCCAAAGTCCGTGACTCTTACTACGAAAGCCTGGCAGGCTTTAGAAAAGAAAGATATCGAAGCGGTCTTGGCTTACACCAATAAATGCATTGAGCTCTATGCGGACAAAGCCAAGGAAATGCAAGCAGCGCTGAAATTTTATCCCACCGGAGACAATGAGGAAATTTTCAGTTATTGGGCCATTAACGATGTGGCGACGGCGTATTTTATCCAGGGAGAAGCGTACCGCCGCGCTAAAATGTTTGCGGAGGCTAAAAAAGCTTATCAAACAGTCATGACTGAGTATAGTTTTGGCCAATGCTGGGATCCGCAGGGGTGGTTTTGGAAGCCGGCGGAGGCGGCAAGGGAAAAATTGGCCAAGCTTGAATCCGGCGCAACCGAGGAAGCGGATTTTTCTGATAATTCTTCGAGTAGTTTGACAACTAAGGCTTGGCAGGCTTTGAAAGAGAATGATGTTGAACTGGTTAAAAAATATGTGAGCAAATGTGTAGAGCTTTATGAGGGGAAGGCCAAGGAAATGCAGGCCTCACTGGATACCTATGCATGGGAGTCTAAAGATAAAGTTTTTTCCTATGGGGCATTGAATGATGTGGGGACTTCCTTATATATTCTCGGGAAGGCTTACGAAGAGGCAGGACAGCCGCAAGAAGCAAAAAAGGCTTATGAACGGTTAGTCAAAGAATTTAAATTTGCGCAATGCTGGGATCCAGGCGGCTGGTTTTGGAAACCGGCGGAAGACGCGCAAACGCGCTTAAAAAAATTGCCTTAGTTCCATAAGATGTGTTTACATCCGATCGTATGGCCAATGATGATCGATCTGGAAAGACAAGCCCAACGCTGCAGCGAACTCATCCAACAGAATAATGCCATCGCTATCTTAACCGGAGCAGGGATTTCCACCAATGCCGGAATTCCGGACTTCCGCGGTCCGCAGGGACTTTACGTTACCCGCCGTTATGACCCCCAAAAAATTTTTGATATCAATTATTTTTTGTATGATCCTCAGCCGTTTTATGAATTCGCGCGTGATTTTATCGGCTTGGAGCAGGAAATCGCGCCGACTCTGGCGCACTGTTTCTTAAGCAAATTAGAAGAAACCGGTAAATTGCGCGGGATCGTGACTCAAAACATTGATGCTCTGCATCAAAAAGCCGGCTCTAACAACGTTTTTGAAATCCATGGCAGTTTCTGGGAGAGTCAGTGTCTTAAGTGTTCCCGAAAGTTTCAATATCCCGAACTTAAAGAAAAATTATTCACGGAAAAAGTTCCGGTTTGTCTCTGCGGAGGCGTGATAAAGCCGGATATTGTGTTTTTCGGCGAGGATGTCAAATTTTTAGACGAATCCATGACTCTGGCAAAAGAAGCGGATCTATTCTTGGTCATCGGAACCTCGTGTGTGGTTTATCCGGCCGGGATGATTCCTACCTTGACGCAGGGACAAATTGTTGTTATTAATAAAGAGCCGGTGCGCCATCGTTTCGGCAATGTCGTTTTATCTGTCCTGGAGGATATTGATCATTTTTTTACACGTGTGGCACGTTATCTGGGAGTTAATCTTGATGAAGCCAAACATTAGTTTTTTATTTATTCTTTTAATCTTTTTCACCCCATTTGCGAATGGGGGACAAGGAGGGGCTATGCAATTGAGCAGTCCGGCTTTTCAATCGCAGCAATTGATCCCGCGCAAATACACCTGCCAAGGTGAGGATATTAACCCAGCGTTACGAATTGCTGGGATTCCAGCAGAAACAAAAAGTTTGGCTTTGATTGTGGATGATCCCGATGCCCCGGGCGGCAATTGGGATCATTGGGTTGTTTATAATATTCCGACAGTGACCGAAATCAAAGAAAATTCCGTGCCTGGCGAAGAAGGGCATAATAATTTTGGCCGAACAAGTTACGGCGGGCCGTGTCCACCGAGTGGCGTTCATCGGTATTTTTTTAAAATTTACGCGCTGGATGCAGAATTGAATTTCTTTAAGACTCCCCATAAAAAGGATGTCCTCAAAGCTATGGAAGGCCATATTCTCGATCAGACAGAACTCATCGGATTGTATAAAAAATAAATTACGCAATTCAAACGATTTATCGCAGTATTTAAAATTTTTTTACAAACATTTTCCATGGCCAAACCACAAAGGAATAATCGGTAAAAGAATATTTTTCGCGTGGCCCGCGAACATAAATTTTCTCAGGTGCAGAAATTGAAGATTGAAAAGAAAAGGAGAGATTGCAAATGAAACCCCCTATGCTATAATCCAAACATTCAGTCATTTTATCGAAATTTTCTATAGAATTTTGTCCGTTGACTTTTATGATTGCCTCAATTGATTATGCGAAACTATTAAAGATTTTCTTCCAATCCCGCAAGGAGACGATCTTTGCCTATTTATTTGGTTCGCAAGCAAAAAATCAGTCAGGACCGTTGAGTGATATTGATCTAGCTGTTTATTTCAATCAAAAATTTTCTGCTTCCCAACGATTTGGTCGGCGGCTTCAATACATCCAAGATATTTCTTCCGCTCTTAAAACAGATAAGATTGATCTCTGCATTCTTAATGACAGCCCTCTGCCTTTGCGTTTTAGCATTGTTCACGGAGGCGTCCTTGTCTGTGACCGTCATCCCCCCAAGCGAGTCGAGTTCGAAGTCAAAACCATGAGTTTATTTTTTGACCGGCAATATTATGAAAAAAGACACGCAGAATTTAATTTAAAGCGAATCGCCAAAGAGGGAATATTATGATGAGCCAGTTAACCATCAATGGCAAGCTGGAAAGATTACGCGAATATAGCGGCTATCTTAAGGCTTATCAGCTATATACGCTCCCGGAAATTCGTGAGGACCATACTTTGCAAGGGGCGATTTTGCATTATTTTCAACTCTCTATTGAATGTGCGATTGATATCGGTGAGATGATAATTAGTGAGCACAGGTTTCGCAAACCGCAGGACGCCAGAGAAGTTTTTCGTATTTTAGCTGAACATAAAGTTCTTCCCCAGAACTTTGCTGGCCGATTTTCATCCGCTGTATCATTTCGTAATATTTTGGTTCATGAATACACAGAAGTTGATTTAAAGGAAGTGCGCCGGCATTTGAAAACTGATTTAAAGGATTTTGATTCTTTCGCAAGGCATATCGCCAGATTTTTAAATAAATGATAAATTCCATTTCTAAATTCTACCAATCATCCATAGGCAAAAAGCAGATCGTGGCTACAACGGGTCTGCTTCTTATCATTTACGTCATTGCGCATCTCGCGGGGAATCTGTTTATTTACGCGGGCCCTGAAGTTTATAACGCGTATGCCAAGAAATTGACTGACCTGCGTCCGGGTTTATATGTTGTTGAATTCGGTCTGCTTTTGGTTTTTTTGATCCATATTTTTGTCACGGCAGTTTTAGTTTCACAAAATATCACGGCGCGCACAACGCAGTATGCCGTCTATAAGCCGGTAGGAAGCCGCTCCCTCGCCACACGTTTGATGTCCATGAGCGGGACGATTGTTTTGGCGTTTGTGATTTGGCATTTGTTGGACTTTACTTTTGTGGACAAACATGGCGCCCGTAGTGTTTTGGCGGACGGAGAAAGTTACGGGCTTTACGGCGTCGTTTATAACGCGTTCAGTGATCCCCTGCATAGTTTTTTTTATATTATCGCAATGATTGCCGTTGGGTTGCACTTGAGTCACGGTGTGCAAAGTTTTATCCAAACGTTTGGATTTAATCATCCGCGGTATACGCCGATGATTCAGGGGTTTAGTAATATTTTTGCATGCCTGGTGACGTTTGCCTACAGTAGTATCCCTGTATATGTTTTATTGAAAGTAAAAATTTAGTTTAATTTTAGAAAATTTCTATGCCTGATTCCAAAATTCCTTTAGGCCCGCTTAAAGATAAATGGACCAGCCACAAGTTGAAACTGCGGCTGGTGAATCCTGCCAATAAGCGTAAATATCAAGTCATTGTGGTGGGGACAGGCCTTGCCGGCAGTTCGGCCGCGGCATCACTGGCGGAACTTGGCTACCACGTCAAAGTGTTCTGCCTGCAGGACAGCCCGCGCCGGGCCCACAGCATATCCGCGCAGGGCGGCATCAATGCGGCGAAAAATTATCCGAATGACGCAGATAGTGTTGAGCGGTTATTTTACGATACTGTGAAGGGTGGAGACTTCCGCAGCCGTGAGGCGAATGTTTACCGGCTGGCTGAGGTGAGCAATTGCATTATTGACCAATGTGTCGCCCAAGGAGTTCCGTTTGCTCGGGAATACAGCGGCTATTTGGAAAATCGTTCCTTTGGCGGGGCGCAGGTTTCTCGAACATTTTATGCGCGCGGCCAAACCGGACAGCAGCTTTTGTTAGGGGCATATGGAGCCTTGATGAAAGAAATCGCCCGCGGGAGTATTGAACTGCATTCGCGCAACGAAATGCTGGATCTCATCGTGGTTGAAGGCGAGGCCAAAGGGATTTTGGTGCGCGATCTTATAACCGGGAAATTAGAATCGCACATTGCAGATGCGGTGGTTTTGGCAACGGGAGGATATAGCACGGTTTTTTATTTATCAACGAACGCCAAGGCCTGCAACGTAACTGCGATTTGGCGGGCGCACAAAAAGGGTGCTTATTTTGCGAATCCCTGTTTTACCCAAATCCATCCCACCTGTATTCCATTGCACGGCGATTATCAATCGAAGTTGACATTGATGAGTGAGAGCTTGCGCAATGACGGACGGGTATGGGTCCCCCAAAAGGCCCGCGATAAACGTCTCCCATCACAAATACCGGAAAACGAGCGCGATTATTTTTTAGAACGAAAATATCCCGCTTTCGGAAATCTTGTGCCGCGTGATATTGCCTCCCGCAAGGCCAAAGAGCAATGCGATCAAGGCCGCGGGGTGGGGGAAACGGGGTTGGCCGTTTATCTCGATTTTAGCAATGCGATTAAGCGGCTGGGACAGCAGACGATTCAAGAGCGATACAGCAATCTTTTTGATATGTATGAAAAAATTATGGGTGTAGATCCTTACCAAGAGCCTATGATGATCTACCCGGCGCCGCATTATACGATGGGCGGCCTGTGGGTGGATTACAATTTGATGAGCAATGTCCCTGGTTTGTTTGTCATCGGTGAGGCCAATTTTTCGGACCATGGAGCTAACCGGCTTGGCGCCAGCGCGCTGATGCAGGGATTGGCCGATGGATATTTTATCCTGCCCTACACGATTGGCGATTATTTGGCCGGCTGTAAACCGGTTGATAAAAATTTGATTCATTATCCGGCGTTCCAAGAAGCGCAAGCCAAAGAATCGCAAAAAATCCAAAGATTACTGTCAGTCAATGGGAAACAAACAGTGGATGAATTTTATAAGCGTTTAGGTCGCCTCCTGTGGGACAAATGCGGGATGTCGCGTACGGAAAAGAGTTTAAAGGAGGCCTTGGGAGAAATTCCATTGTTGCGGGATGAATTTTGGCGCGATGTAAAGGTCCCGGGGAGCGGCGATGATTTCAACCAAAGTTTAGAAAAAGCTGGTCGGGTCGCGGATTATTTGGAATTTGCTGAACTTTTAGTAAGAGACGCGCTGCACCGCCGGGAATCCTGCGGCGGACATTTCCGTGAAGAGTTTCAAACGCCGGAAGGCGAGGCGAAACGGGATGATGAGAATTTTTGTTACGTGGCGGCGTGGGAATTTAAGGGTCTAGAAAATGAGCCTGCGCTTCACAAAGAACCTTTGGTTTTTGAAGAAATAAAATTAACGCAGCGAAACTATAAATAATTTTACAGGAGCTAAGGCCACGGGCTTGCCCGTGGATTTAGCTGCAGTACTTGCCCGTGGTTTCATGCCACGGGCAAGTGGCGACCCGAAGGGTCGTCCCTTGACACCGTGGTTATGGAAAAAAAAATCAATTTAACCCTCAGGATTTGGCGGCAGAAAAATTCGAAGAGTTCCGGCCGTTTTGAAGTCTACAAACTTAAAGGGATTGATACCGCCATGTCGTTTCTGGAAATGCTGGATGTGGTCAATGAAAGTTTGACGCATGAAGGCAAGGAGCCGATCGCCTTTGATCACGACTGCCGGGAAGGAATCTGCGGAATGTGCGGGGCCGTGGTCAATGGCCAGGCGCACGGGCCGCTGCGTGCAACCACGCTGTGCCAATTGCATCTGCGGCATTTCAAGAATAATCAGACCATCGTGATTGAACCGTGGCGGGCCAACGGCTTTCCGATCATTAAAGATCTGGTGGTGGACCGCAGTGCTTTTGACCGGATTATTGCCGCAGGAGGATTTATTTCCGTTAAAACAGGATCGGCGCCAGAGGCTAATGCCATTCCTATTAAAAAGGATCAGGCCGAAAAGGCCATGGATGCGGCTGCCTGTATTGGCTGCGGTGCCTGTGTGGCGGCCTGCCCAAATGCCTCAGCGATGCTATTCGTAGGGGCAAAGATAAGTCACTTAATTTTGTTACCCCAAGGGCAGATGGAGCGCGATACGCGTACGGTGAATATGGTCAAGGCCATGGACACGGCAGGGTTTGGAAATTGTTCCAACGAATACGAATGCGAGGCCGCCTGCCCGAAAGAAATCAGTGTCGAGAATATTGCCCGGATGAATAAGGAATATTTTGCGGCAAGAATGAAGAAATAATTTTTAGCTTTAAACCGCATTGTTACGGAAGCTAAGGCCACGGGCTTGCCCGTGGATTTAGCTGCAGTACTTGCCCGTGGTTTCATGCCACGGGCAAGTGGCGACCCGAAGGGTCGTCCCTTGACTCTCACTAATTTTTTGAAGACTCATCGTACTCCTTTATATCTTTCCAATTATGACACTTTAAGGCGCAATCCAATATTTTTTTCAAAAAGCCCCTCATTTGTTATATAATCACTCCCATGTCAATTCATATGACCAAAGCCATGATCGAGAAATTTGACGTGCCCGGCCCGCGGTATACGAGCTACCCGACCGCGCCGGAATGGTCAACCGATGTTACACCCCAAATTTATCAGAATAAACTCCATGATTTTGGCAAAAACGATAAGACACTTTCTCTTTATATTCATATCCCGTTTTGCCGAACCATGTGCAGTTTTTGCGCCTGCAGTGTCGTGATCCGCCCCAAAGATGAGAAATACGGCGATGAATATTTACGATATTTATTTAAAGAAATCGATTTGGTGCGAAAATCTATAGGCCGCAAAAAGAAGGTCAAGCAGTTCCACTGGGGCGGCGGCACCCCTACGTTTTTGACAGAAAAACAAATCGAAAAACTCTTCTATAAAATTCAAGAGAATTTTGACGTGGATTTGAATGGAGAAGTGGCCGTTGAAATCGATCCGCGCACGATTGACAAAGGCAAGGTTCAAAAGCTGCGGCAGCTAGGATTTAACCGCGTCTCCATGGGGGTCCAGGATTTTGACCCTACCGTCCAAGAATCGGTTAACCGCCGGCAGCCTTTGACAGTTGTGGAAGAATTTAACGACTGGTGCCGCGAATTACGGTTTCATTCGATCAATTTTGATTTGATTTACGGTCTGCCGTATCAAACGCCGGCAAGCGTCAAAAAAACGATTGCGCAGGTTGTGCGGCTGCGGCCGGATCGCATCGCGTTCTACAGCTTCGCGTATGTGCCGTGGCTTAAGGCGCACCAAAGTAAAATTGAAAAAGAGAAGCTGCCCACCAATGACGAAAAATTGAATATATTCTTAAATTCCAGAGGGCAATTTTTAGACAGCGGGTATCAGGCCATTGCGATGGATCATTTTGCTTTAACGCAGGATGAATTGGCGCGGGCCTTTAATGCCGGAAAATTGTATCGCAATTTTATGGGGTATACGGTCAAGCCGGCGGATGAGTACATCGGGTTAGGGATGACCGCCATTGGCTTCGTGGGGCACACGTATTTTCAGAACCAGAAAACTTTACCGCAGTATTACCGCGCGCTCGATAATCATGGCTTTGCTATTGAGCGAGGAAGAATCTTAAGCGAAGATGACCGCCTGCGGCAGTGGGTAATCAATTCTCTGATGTGCCAGTTTCATCTTGACAAAAATGAGTTTAAGAAAAATTTTCAAAAGGATTTCGATGAATATTTTCACGATGAACACGGGAATATTACGCGTTATATTACGGATGGCCTCCTTAGCAGCAATGCGCATGTGCTTGAGGCTACAGAGTTAGGAAAAGTTTTTATCCGTAATGTCTGTATGGGATTTGACTGGTATTTACGGCAAAAAGAAGGCCATAAACAATTTTCAAAAACAATTTAAAAAGGATAGAGAGTCACAAAGACACAAAGTCGCACCTTATTATTGACCTTTGTAGAACCAAAAGAATTGAGGTAGTCAATATTGGCCTTTGTCTCCTCAATGATAAATCCAAATTTTTTCTTTAGTTGTACAAAGGCCCATAAGAATTTTTAAATGTGACCTTGTGACTTTGTTGCCTTGTGATGTTAATGACCTCGTCGTTATTCCTCCAAGCCTTTCACGGAAAAAATAAGCGTGTTCCCGTTTGGTTTATGCGCCAGGCTGGGCGTTATTTGCCAGAGTACCAAGCGATTCGGCAAAAGTATAGTCTCGCGGAGATGTTTCATAATCCGCAGATCGCCGCGGAAATCACATGCCTTCCGGTTGCTTATCTGAACGTGGATGCGGCAATTTTATTTGCCGATATATTAACTCTCCCCTCGCAAATGGGATTTGATATTCAATTTAATGGCACGCAAGGCCCGTTCATTGCCAATCCGATTGTCAAATCCGCTGATGTAGAGCGAATCTATGATTTTAAAGATTTGTCGCATATTGAAAAAATCATTAAGCTTGTCAATCAGCGCCTGCCTCAGGATGTGCCGCTCATCGGTTTTGCCGGATCGCCTTTCACGGTTCTTTGTTATTTGATTGAAGGGGGATCAGCGGTAAACTTTATCAAAACACTGCAATTCGCTTACGCCCAGCCGCAGGCATTTCATCAGCTCATGAAAAAATTAACGCGCAATACGATTCAATACCTGCAATTGCAAAAAAACGCCGGCATTAAGGTTTTTCAAATTTTTGATACCTGGGGCGGGATATTACGAAGGGAAGATTTTCAGGCCTGGAATTTGCCGTACCTTCAACAAATTTTTGACGCAGTGGATTTACCATCAATGTATTATTTAAAGAATTCTGCGCATGTGCTGGATATGATGGAAAAAAGCCGAGCTGATGTTTTGTCGGTGTGTCACACGGTTGATTTAAACGACCCGCGTCTTCAAAAAACGCATAAAGGAATCCAGGGAAATCTTTACAACGCTTTGTTATACGCAGATTATGAAATACTTAAGAATGAGATTTTAAAGGTCTTGAAATCGGCTCAGCATTATAAAAAATATATTTTTAATTTAAGTCACGGCATTTTTCCGAATGTCGATGTGGAAAAGTTAAAATTTACGGTGGAGGTGGTGCATGGGTTTTCCTGGGATCAATAAACACATCTTTATTATCGGCGGCGGGATCAGCGGTCTGACGGTTTTGCACCAGCTTAAAAAAAAATATGCCGGTCAAACCGGCATGCAAATTCAACTTTTAGAAAGAAATGCGTATGTAGGAGGCACGGCCTATACAGAACTGCACGAGCAGACGATTTTTGAGCATGGTCCCAATGGGTTCTTAAATCATCACGGCAGCACCTTCCAGCTTGTCCGAGAATTGGGATTAGAGACAGAACTCATCCAGGCGGGCCCATCAGCCAAACTGCGGTTTATTTGTCTTAAGAATAAACTCCATGCTTTACCCGCTCATCCGCTTGCTTTTTTGCGATTTCCGTTTTTTTCTATCACGGATAAATTTAAAGTTTTAGCAGAGGTTTTTGTCCCCCGCAGCAGTGCGGCCGCAGAAAGTGTTTATGACTTTGCGGCGCGACGGTTTGGAGAGAGATTTGCGCAATACTTGATCGATCCGATGGTCAGCGGAGTTTTTGGCGGCGATGCCAGAGAGTTATGTTTGCCGGCAGCTTTTCCACAAATTTATGAGATGGAACAAAAATACGGCTCTTTGATCAAAGGGATGCTGGCCGTCAAGAAGCAAAAAGGAGAGCACCTGCAACGGCCGCAGATGGCTTCTTTTAAAAGCGGGATGTCGCAATTGAGTGAGACGATTTTTAAACGGTATTCGGAAGCCATCCAGACTTCGGTGGACGTACGGTCAATTCGAAAAATCAGTGAAGGGTTTGTAGTCGAAACCCCTATGACCCAATATTTTGCTCACGAAATTTTTTTATGCACCCCCGCGTATGTTGCCGCCGACTTGCTTAAGGAAATGAGCCAGGATCTTTCTCAGGCATTGGCAAAAGTCATTTATGCCCCGCTGGCGGTCGTGGGTTTAGTTTATAAACGCTCGGCGTTTAGGATGATTCCTCAGGGATTTGGGTACCTTATTCCATCATCCGAAGGGAAAGACGTGTTAGGCGTCCTTTTTTGTAGTAATATTTTTGCCGGGCGCAGCGCTGCCGAGGAAATATTATTTCGTGTTATGATTGGGGGAGTACGTCATCCTGATAGTGTAAAAAAGACTGAAGCTGAATTGTTCAATTTAGCACACAGGGAAATTGCGGCTGTGCTGGGAGTGGAGGAAAAACCAGTTGAGCAGTTAATAAAAATTTGGCCCAAGGCAATTCCGCAATACGATAAAGATTATGTATCTGTCAAAGAACGGCTTTTGAGAGGCATTAAAGCCTTTCCCGAATTGCATCTGGCGGCAAACTATCTCAACGGCATTTCGCTCAATGACTGCATTGCGAATGCGTATAATGCCGTGAAATAGCCGGTTACGGTTTTTAGAAGGAACCATCCTACACCTCCGATGTGTAGGATGGTTGATCAACCCTGATGCGGCAGAAACTAATAAAAAATCCCGTCTTCAAATTTTTAAGCTCTATCAAAATTACTGTCGCGTGCCTTTCGCTGCTTTTTGTTTTAACCTTTTGGGGAACCATTGATCAAACTTTTAACGGGCTGTACCATGCGCAGGAAACTTTTTTTCACTCCTGGTTTTTTTGGGGGTTTGGATTCTTGCCGCTGCCCGGGGCGCAGCTCGTTTTATGGGTCTTGTTTATTAATTTGGTTTGCGTGGCTATTACGCGGTTCGTTTATCGCGCATCGCACATTGGAATTTTAGTGCTCCATTTTGGCCTGCTCACGTATTTTATCTCGGCCTTTGTCACTCTGAACGGTGTTCAGGAATCCAACTTAAATTTGCTCGAAGGAGCGTCCAGCAATATTTCGTCGGCGTATCATGAATGGGAATTGTCCTTATGGAAGCAGGAAAGGAACACCAAACAGGTGACGGCGTTTGACACAGATGGGATCAAGCCGGGACAGATGCTTGATTTTGGCAATGACTGGAAGGTTAGGGTGCGCGCGTATTATCCCAACAGTCAGGCGTATACCAAAGTCCCTGAACCCAATCCTAAGATATTCAGTATTTCGGGTATTCAAGAGCTTAAACAAGTGGCAACTTTCAATGAGCCTGAAAAAAATCTGCCGGGAGGGACATTTACGATTGATGGCCCAAAATCGCAGGGGAATGTCCTGCTCTACGGAGGGGAAACAACCCCCACCCCTTTGGGTTATGACCATTTTATACAATTACGGAAAAAGAAATTTCCCATGCCCTTTCTTCTGAAATTAATCGATTTTAAAATGGAAAAACATCCGAACACGGAAATCGCGCGCCGTTATGAAAGTTTAGTCGAAATCACGCACGAAAATGTTGCGCGGCAGGTTGTGATTTCAATGAATAAACCGCTGCGGTTTAAAGATTTCACCGTGTATCAGGCTTCGTATGCGATTGATGCCTTAGGAAGGGAATATTCCACTTTGGCGGTGGTAAAAAATTCCGGCCGCCTCTTGCCGTATATAGCCAGTGGAATTACTTTTGTTGGATTGGCATTGCACTTTCTTTTTATGGCATTGGCGCCAAGGATAAAATAATGAATCGATTTTTTTTATTCCTTAGTTTATTTTTCGTTTTGCTGGCGCCGCTGGCGATGGCGCAGCCAATTTGTCCCTTGGATGGAAAACCGATAAAACCGCAGGGAGTGAAGTCACTTCAATCCTTTAAACACATCGCCATCCTGGATCAAGGCCGCGTTAAGCCGCTTGAAACGTACGCGCAGAATCTTTTGTTGCAATTTTCGGGTCAGCGAACAGTTGGGCGCAAACCGGCCATCCGCTGGCTGGCGGATTTTCTTTTTGCTCCGGAAACAAGCAAAAGCGACCAAATATTTTTAATTAACAATCCGGAAATTTTAAACGCCCTCGGTGTTAACCCCGAGGCCAAACGGCGCTACAGTTTTGAGCAATTGGAGGCGGGGTATCCCAAACTTGCCGAATTAGCGCAAGCCTCGCGGCAAATGGAAAAAAAGAACCGCAGCCTCGTGGAAGAAGAAATCATCCGCGTTGAAGAAAACTTACGTTTGTATTCTGAACTTTCGCATGTCTTTATGTTTGCCTTGCCGCATTCGGATTTTGCGCTCGATAACCCACAGGCCTTGCAAAAATTTGGGCTGCCGGAAAATGCCGGAGCATTGAGTTTCATCGACATTGCGTTGCGCGCTGAAATGATGAAATCGAGCTTGGATGTTTTAAGCACGAAGAGTCAAAGTCAATGGAGTGAGTCAGAAAAACAAATTGTCCGTGTTTTAACCAACCTTTATCACTGGTCGCTGTATTACAGGGAACTGCCCTTTACGATCATTCCCAGCTTTAAGCCGGCTGATGAAAAATGGCTGAGTCCATGGGATGCGCTGAATAATGATTTTCAGTCAAACATGGCGCGGCAAGAATTGCTCGCTTTGCGCACCATGGTTGTTACATATTGGAATGGACAGCAGATTGAATTTGATTTGGCGGTTAAATCTTTGAATGATTCAATCCCAAAGCGCGCTGCGCCAAAGATCAAGCGAAGCATAACGCAGATTCCTCTTGAGCTTCTGTACAATCATTTGAATCCGCTGTTATGGGCTAAAATTTTGTACGGCGTAGCTTTCATTTTGATCTTAGCGGCCTTGAATAACTTTAGCTCAAATTTATACCGTCCAGCGTGGCTTTTGGCATCTGGCGGATTTTTTTTAAACACCTTAGCGCTCATCATGCGGATTATTATCCTCGCCCGTCCACCGGTATCAAATTTATATGAGACATTTGTATTCGTAGCCTTCATGAGCGCGCTGGTGGGAATTTTAATTGAGCGCGTCAATAAAAAGGGATTGGGACTTGTGATCGCGAGTATCTGCGGGTTTGTTTTTTTGCTTATCTCAACAAAATTTGCCGCAGAAGGGGACACGTTAAAAATGCTGGTTGCGGTTTTGGATTCGAATTTTTGGCTGAGCACGCATGTGCTTTCCATTACCACGGGCTATGCGGGAACGTGTGTGGCTGGTGTTATCGGACATATTTATATCATCCATGTGCTGGCCGGCACGGATAAAAAAAGTTTGGAATCAATCTATAAAATTCTGGTGGGGACACTTGGCTTTGGTTTAACCGTGACCTTTTTAGGAACGAATTTAGGCGGCATTTGGGCGGATCAGTCGTGGGGACGATTTTGGGGATGGGACCCGAAAGAGAATGGGGCGCTTCTGATTATCCTTTGGACGGCGCTTATTTTTCATGCGAAAATAGCCCGGATGATTGGGCCGTTGGGTGTGGCCGCAGGGAGTATTTTGGGAATTATTGTCGTCATGTGGGCATGGTTTGGCGTGAATCTGCTTGGTGTCGGGCTGCATTCTTATGGATTTACTTCAGGAGTAGCCGTGGGTTTGGGGATTTATGTTTTTTTGCAAATCATATTTTTAATTTTCGCTGTGCCGCGCGCGAAAAAGCAATTGAAATCATAAATGATCTCAGTCAACGAAGCAGATAAAATTATTTTCACCAACGTTAAGCCTTTTCCATCTACCACCGTGGCGTTGGACAATGCACTGGGAAGGGTGCTGCGCGAAAATGTTAAAGCGGACCGTGATCAACCGCCGTTTGATAAATCGCTCTTGGATGGCATCGCTATTAATTCGGCAAGCTGGCAAAACGGAATAAGACAATTTCAAATTTCTGGAATTCAACCCGCCGGCCAAAAACCTCTGATGGTAAAGGGAGAAAACAGTTGCGTTGAAATTATGACCGGCGCAGTTGTTCCTCGGGGATTGGACGCGGTTGTCCCGGTTGAAAGAATTTTGGTTGAAAATAAAATTGCCACTCTCCAGGCCGATTGGCAGGTCCGGCCTTATGACAATATACGGCGGCAAGCCTCCGAAAATAAAAAAAGGGAAACCCTTATCAGCGAAGGTGCTCGTCTGGGACCTCAGCATATAGGGATTTTGGCCGCTGTCGGAAAAAGCCAAGTTAAGGTGACGTCTCTGCCGGCGATTGCTATTATCTCAACCGGTGATGAATTGGTGGATATTGCTGGCCGCATTCCATTTTATCAAACGCGCATATCCAATTCCTATGCGTTAAAGGCGATTCTTCAGCAGGCAGGTCTTGGGGGATCCACGATGTTTCATATTAAAGACGATGTAAAAAAATTGCGTACGCAATTGGCAAGGCTTCTTAAAAAATTTGATGTGCTGATTTTAAGCGGCGGGGTATCAATGGGAAAATTTGATTATGTGCCTCAGGTGTTGAACGAGTTAAACGTCAAAGTGCTGTTTCATAAAGTTAGGCAGAAGCCTGGCAAACCGTTTTGGTTTGGGAAAACAAAGACAGGTAAACCGGTGTTTGCGCTGCCGGGAAATCCTGTCTCAACGCAAATTTGCGCGTACCGGTATGTACTGCCGTATTTACGACGCGCATCTGGCTTACCCGAGGGGTTAACCGAATTGGCGGTTTTGAGCGAAGATTTTGAGGTAAAAACGGATCTGACATATTTTCTGCCGGTACGATTTGATTCAAACAGCGAAGGCAAAGTCTGGGCAATACCCACCGTTATCGGCGGCTCTGGGGATTTTGCGGCTTTAGCGAAAAGCGATGGATTTGTCGAATTACCCGCGGGATGTTGTCCACCAGGACGTTCTCAAGCGGGCCAGCGTCGTTTTCCGCGAGGGAGTTTGGTTAGATTGTTTACGTGGAGATAAGTGGAAATATAATTTAC
>CAYHTV010000042.1:0-15760 GCA_964359575.1 uncultured Planctomycetales bacterium | reverse complement strand
TGTCTCTTACAGTTTTCCTCGTCGAAATTATTCATATTAATTTGGACGTGCATGTCTATAGAAGTAAATTTGATACGTACTATATACCTCGTATCCTCCCAAAAAGCAATGATATAGTTTCTTACCAAGCCCTCACAGGGATAGTGACACAGAGGTTGTAATTATATTTCTTTATGCAAATTCTGATAAGCAGACTTCTTGCTATTGAACAAGAGAAACGGATCAATAAACAACGGCAGATCATTGATCAAAGAAATATTAAAAGCCCCGTATCGCTCAAGATCATCGGGGCTGATATTAAAAAAATCAGAAAAGTATACCTTTAACTTTGGGTCGCTCTTTTTTGTACCAGTCAATGCTTTTTTTCTCACATCGTATATTGATTCATGGGTTCATATTATAATTCTTCCACACTCGTCGCCACAGCATAATCCACCCCAATGGCTAAAAAATGCTGACGGCCGCATTCGATTTTATCAACTTCCGGCAAGCGCAACTTCAATTGTTCTTTCGTTGCTTTTGTCTCTCGAATCATATAAACAATCTTTCCGTTTTCCTTAAGAATCGCCCAATCTGGATTATAGGTGCCAACGGGGGTTTCAATTTTAAACCACCCGGGTAATTTGATAAAATATTTGATATTCTTTAAGCCCTCTAATCCTTCGGCAAATCGTTTTTCAACTCCCGATTCCCATAAAATATAGTCATAAACAGATTTTTGTGTAGGGACAATTTTGTCCTGCGCAAACATCATCTTGTGTTCATCAACCCGAAATAAAGACATCTCGTAAGATATTTCATCTAATTTTTCATACTGAATTCCCTCAATAATCATTCGATGAAGAACGTCCCGGATTTCTTTAACAACAGAATCCATAAATTGCTGAGGATTAACCGCAAACTCATCTAATCGGCCGGACTTTTTTAATATTTTAAAAATTGTACTGCGTGTCAGCTCAACCTTGCTCTGCACGTAAGATAGAATATCCGGCAATTGAACGGCCTTGCTGGCATACTCAACATCCGGAGTTTTCTCCACTACAGCTTTGACTCCGCTTTGGTCAATATCAAGGCCAACCAATATAGACCGTAATTTCAGCGGCTCAATGCGTGGCATCTTGGAGATTGCCTGTACAGCTTTTTCAATAAGCTCATCCGTCGAATACTTCACGGAATAAATTGTTTTGGTATTAATCGCTTGCCAAAACTTTTCAAATTCAGGGTCTAAAAGAACTTTTTCATTCACCTTGACCTTAATTCTCTTATTGTGATCTTCAATATGCTTATCCATTTGATGACGTTCAATCGCCCGAATAATATCATTTGTCACTTCTTTGTATTTCTCCGGGACTGAAAAAGTATGCGCATCCACTTTTTCTTTAAAAGTCGACAAAATCAACCCGTCATCTGCTATTACTCTATCCCGCTTCAGATGATTCCAAATCTCCTGAGATGATTCTTTATCAATTTTATCGAGGCCATACTGCTTGAAATCAATCCCAACAAAAGCCTCAACAGGCAACCGACCAAACACAACACCGCAGTCATCTTCCAGTTCCTTCTGTAAACCTTCCACGAAGTCTTTAAACGATTCGGTGCATATCACAACCAAATTGTTCACATATTCATCACGGACTCTCTCGCCCGTCAATGCCGAAACCGGCAGCCGCAACCCCCGACCTATTGTTTGCCTTCGTTCGGTGACGGTTCCCATGTCTCTTAAATTGCAAATCTGAAATACATTAGGATTATCCCAACCCTCGCGAAGCGCTGAATGCGAGAAAATAAACTTCAAGGAATTTGATAGATCCAATAGCTTTTCCTTATCCTGCATGATCAAGGAGTACGTGTCTTCATCATCTTTGGTGTCACCCGAAGTGTTTTTGTAGTCGCCCTTTTTATCTTTGGCGAAATAACCATTGTGAACCTTATCAGCTGGCACTATGTCCTGCTTAAATAGCGTCCGGTATTCTTCAGCAAGTTTGGTGTAAATTTCTTCAAACCACTGCGCGTATTTCCCAAGTTCGTATCCATCCTTTTTATGGATACGATAATTCTCAACACGATCCAAAAAAAACAAAGACAAAACCTTAATACCCGTGTCCTTCACTTGATATTCTTTTTCAAAATGAGCTTTAATCGTTTCCTTGATTTGTTTCTTCACAATGTCGTCTTGATTCCCACCCTGTTCTTCTCCAAGACCTAAACGAATACCATTGGCAAACCGCACAAATTCCATTCCCGGCCGTGCGTTAATCTCATCAATGACAAATCCATTGCGGTACGGTTCATATTCCTTGGAAACAACAAAAAGATCATCGTGCTGTTTGAATTGTTTATTTTTCTTTTGAACACCTTCTTTGGTCTGTTCAAAATAGGAAAGTTTTACCTTAAATGTACCGTTTTGATTCTTGATTTCCTCAACCTTCACATACGTCTGCGTGGGATCACTCTCCGCAGTGACAGAATTAACCGAGATCTTTTTAACCAAACGCATTTGGAAGGCTTTGATCGGGTCTAACTGATAGATGAGATTGTATTTATCCCGATGGGTGGCGGAATAACGCAACGTGCATAACGGATTTAAAGAGGCAATTGCCTCCTTGGCCTTGTCGCTTTCCATATTCTGCGGTTCGTCGAGAACAACTATTGGATTTGTGGCCTGAATAAATTCAATCGGCTTATAGCCGCTCATCTGGTCGCGATAGTCATAAATGATGTTGATGGATTTCTTGTTAAATGAATCAATGTTGATAATCATCAACTGCATTTCATTGCTTGTGGCAAATCCTCGAAGTTTGGCAACATCTTTGGAATCGTAAAGAAACTTGTCAAAAGGCACATGATTGTAAAGCTCACGAAAATGCGACTCCATCATCTCAATAGACTTTAAAACCCCTTCCCGGATGGCCACGGATGGCACAACAATAATAAATTTCTTAAAACCATAAACCTTGTTCAATTCAAAAAGCGTTCTCAGATAAACGTAAGTTTTACCCGTCCCTGTTTCCATTTCGATGGAGAAATTACGCCCTCTGGACTGAACCGAGGCTTCTTGAACAATGCTGTTATTCTTTTGAACCAAGGTAAGGTTGTCTTGCAGAATAGTGTCATCAATATCCAAATTGTTTCCCAAGCCAAGGGTTGTTTGCGTCATCGATTGGCCCATAAATTGGGTATCTTTGCGAAAGCTGATCTCGTAGGCTCCGCGATTCTCGCGTTGTCCTTTAAAAAGTTCAAACACCGCGTTCACGGCGTCTAACTGATATTGTTGATTAGCGTCAAATTTAAATTTCATTCTAAACTGTCCTAAAATCTTCCACTTTATGTGATTTCATAATTTGAACCGCATTAGTCTTCAACTGATCGTTGCCGCTAAAGCTGGCGTCAAGGCAAATCACGCGCGCTGGTTCTTTGCGAGCCATTTCTGTTATGACTTCTTTGGTTAAAACCTTCTCCAAACAAACCAATAATGCACCACTTTCAATCGAATACACCCTTTTTCCAGCCATTTGTAGAGCTTCCACCTTGGTTGTTAACGCAAAACCAGATTTAAGCAGCAACTCATATAGAATTTCCTCTTCTGTTGCTTTGGGATTGATATGTTCAATCTGAAGCTCAAGCTGTTTCTCAATTCTTTTGCCATCTGAACCCTGTTCAACCGCTCCATCCCAAATTTTAAAACTAGATTGATCAAGCTTAAAGACTTTAAAACCTACATCTGACTGACCTATGCCGACATCCTTGATCCTTTCCTTAGCTCGACGTATACGTTCTTTTCCAATGTCAGCTATAGTTCTATATCCCATCTTAAAAGCCTCGCTATCTTCATTACAAAGCTCAGGAAGTTGTACTAGAATAAATTTACGATTACCGCCATCTTTTTTGTTTAGCTCAAGAACAGCATGAGCAGTAGTTGCAGAACCAGCGAAAAAATCGAGGATTAGCTCACTGGGGTTAATGGTAATTTCCATTAAATGCATTAATAGCTCAATAGGTTTAGGATTATCAAACAATTCAGACTTGTTGAATAATTCTAAATTTACCAGCTGAGCAGCTGCTTCAGAAGAACCGCAGAAATCCAATAAATTTGGCTGAGCAGAAAAAGTATCTTCGTCTTCAAAGTCATATATTTTTAACTGAATCTTTTCTCCATCAAAAATAAATCGATTTTTTGTCTCTAGTTTTTTTGCCGTGTCTTCCCCTATTTGCCAACGTTTACCTTCCCGAGGACTGTGTCCAATTATTTTGAATTTCATAGTTTCTCTTTTATATGAACCCGAATCTTTTTTCTCAATAACAGCCAAACGATATTTACCTTCGGCATCTTCATGTGGATAACTTCGAGTTTCTTTTTCCCTTACTCGTTGTCTAATTTTTGATTGATCTGATTTTCTATAACATAACGTTGAATCCAAAAGCGAACTAACTTCCGCCCCTTCCACGTTAGAAGTTGTAGATTTCTTTTTCCATAAGAAATCGGCAACGAAATTCTCCTCGCCAAATATTTCATCACACAGCTTTCTTAAATTACTCACTTCATTGTCATCGATACTTATAAATATAAAGCCGTCATATCTTAAAAGATTCCGAGCGAGAAAAAGACGAGGATACATCATGTTGATCCATTTGGAATGAAATCGTCCATCCGCCTCTGTATTTGTCGAAAACTTTTTTCCTTCCGCATCTACCTGCCCTGTATACGCCAAATAGGTTTCCAACGTTTCAGAATATTTA
Source organism: uncultured Planctomycetales bacterium (assembly GCA_964359575.1). Lineage (GTDB taxonomy): Bacteria > Omnitrophota > Gorgyraeia > Zapsychrales > GWA2-47-8 > 2-02-FULL-48-11. Next base: position 11,023 of record CAYHTV010000042.1, on the reverse strand, counting down.
TCCGGATAAATAAATTCTTTTCCTGTGTTATACGGTGGGTCGATGTAGATCATCTTGACCTTGCCGTAATAGGATTTTTGTAAAAGCTTGAGGACTTCCAGATTATCGCCTTCAATAAAAAGATTTTCTGTTGTATCAAAATTGACAGACTCTTCCTTGCACGGTTTTAAGGTTCCAATGCTAGGTTGTTGGATAATTTTCATACATTCAACCTTGCCCGGCCAGGTTAAGCCGAAACGTTCCAATCCGACGTCAATATCCTCGCCAAGCGTTTGCTTAAGGCGATCAAAATCAATTTTGTCCTCATTAAACACATGCGGAAAAATCTGCTTTAATTTGGCTTTATGCTCCTCGGTCATATCCATCGAGCGCAAATTCATTTTCTTTGGTTCAGCCATACTCAGTCTCCGATTAGAGTTTTTTGTCTTATGCCCAAACTGGAATATACTTAGCGTATTTACGCGCTTTATTGTTGCTATCCGCTGACTTAATCAAGCCCGCCTCAATACAAGAGTCAATGACCCGCCACGATACGACATATTGATCATCAGTTAACCCCAAACGTTTACGAAAGGATGTGTTAGTCATAAAATCTCTGGAAACCCATTTCAAGCAGCAATGCTGGTAACAAGCATTTAAACGCTCTTTCTGGGACATTTGCTTAAATTTTTTCGGGTGATAAACAATCGCTTTAAAAACATTCGGCCCATTAATAAAGTCAATTGGCGGTAAACCATAAAATTCTACGGCAAAGAGCGCTTTATCAATGCCGCTTCCTCTTTCTTCACATATCCCCATCCGGCGCATGAGACCGGCAAAAATCTCATTGCGGGATTCCGGCGCAGAATCGATGATCCTGTCAATGCCAACCGACGGCAGCAGTTCTCCGGGGCTGATGATTTCCATGCGATCTGAATAAATTTCAATCATAGGATTAGTTGATGTAATAGTAAAATCCCGATGAATCAGCGCATTGGCGACCAACTCACGAATCGTTATTTCGGGATAAACGGGAACATTTTTTCGCAGAGCGTCCTGAATAACTTCACTGGTGGGAAGCTGTTCCATAATATACCGCGCGATCGTTTGAAATCCCACACCATAGCCTTGATAAAACTCCCGCTCTCCTTCTGTTTCTAATTTTGATGTCCCCCGATATTTAATGATTCTTATCGGCAACCGTTCTTTGCCTGGAAATTGCCTTAGGTCTCTTGCGGCAACAATAGCGCCTAAATTGGTAATAGAGCATTGTTCGCCATTTCTATATAAGATTTTTTGATTAATCAAATGGTCGATCATTGATTCCTGAGAATCAGGTAAAGGGATATTGAGCAAATTAAATAAAGATTCGCAATCCAAAAAATCTTTAATTTTATCTTGTGAACAGACCAACGCCTCCAATTCTTCAAAACGCACCTGTCGGGAATTTAAAACAGTATTGGCGATTTCCTGCAAACTCATCTTTCTAGTTTGGCCGCCGGAACGCAGATAGGAAAACTCTATCCCTTTGCCGCGGATATGAACGGGTTTTTGAATCGATTCGGGAACATAAATAAACAGCACCGGATTCTTATTTCCGTCATCAAAAAAATGATCAATCTTTTGCGGAGGTTCAACAGACTCTCGGGCTAAATTGCTTAATTTCCTAATAATTTCTTGGCCTTCATCAGATGTTATCCCTGCGTAATCACCTTTTGAGGTAATTCCAAAAACAAAAAAACCGCCTCCCTTTTGATTCGCGAAGGCGGAAAGATGCTGTGAAAATTTATTTTTATCCTCGGATAAAGAAAGTTTCCAATCTAGTTCATTTAACTCATGAGCCACAGGATTAAAGCTGGCCGCCAAATATTTTCTAGCTGCTAATATCCACGATTTTTGATTTTCCATAGAATTATTCTAACATAATGTAATATATATGCAATATAAATGTAATATCATAAGTACAATAATAACAAATAGTTACGATATAATTGTTAAATAGCGTAATATGATAATCCCTCCAAAGAGTATGACAATATTACTCTCCCAACCTTAAAATTAAAGCACCCTCCAACGAATTGTAAAAATCTCACGTTAAATTATATATAGGTGTCGCGTGAATTTTTATACCGTTCAAGAACCGCCCTCTTCTATGGGCCTTTGTACAACTAAAGAAAAAATTTGGATTTATCATTGAGGAGACAAAGGCCAATATTGTCCCTGACTCCTTTAGAAAAAAATTTAACAATGGAAAAGTCAGGGACTATCCTTGTTCCCTTTGCAAGAAAACTCCTCACTTCGTTCGTCGCATCTTCTTTGCTGCATCGGAAAGGAGTTTTTAGCAGCTAGGAAAGTTTTATACTTTCCTATGCTGTGAAGAATTGAAGGAAAACAAGGATGACTACCTTAATTCTTTTGGTTCTACAAAGGCCCATAACAGGATAAAAGACGAAGGGACGCTTTAAAAGAGCCAAAGCGTTAATTTATCCTCTATGTTTTGCGACCCGACTTGTTGCAGCACTGCCTTTTCTTGTTCGAATTTCGCCGCCAGGTCTTCCTTGCCTAAGGTTCTGTAAATCAAGGCCAAATAATGAAAGGCCTCCGGATTTTGCGGATTAATTTTTATACTCTCTTGAAAAAAATAAATGGCTGTTTTGTAATCTTTCAACTGATACGCGGCTAATCCAGCAAAATGATAAAAAAAATCTTTTGGCTCGGTATTCGTTTTTATAGCGTACTGGGCGCCGCGCAGGGCCTCAGCGAATCGATTCAAACGATATTCCAGCAGAACCAGCATTTGATAACAGTGCTGATACCCTTTTTTGATGTTTCCGGCCAGGACGCCCTGATAGTCTTTTATATACTCGAAAATAGGAAGATACACCCGCGAGGAAATGAGCGAGGCCAGAGCCACATCCGCGTTGGTCATCAAGGCTTTTTTGAAATAATCCGCCGCCTTTTCATATTGACCGCTTTTAAAATAAATCATGCCCAGGTCATGATAAAACCAAAGGTTATTAGGGTTAGCCACAATTGCCCTTTCATACGCATAAATAGCTTGCTCTGTCTTCCCTAAATGATAATAACTGAATCCCAAAATCCCCCATGCCTCGAAAAAAGACGGAAAATAACGCACCACCTCCCTAAAACACACCATGTAATCTTTCACATTAATTGCATCATTTACACCCAGCTGCCCGTGATTTTCAACAAACTTCGCGACATAAGTGGAATCTGGCATCAGGCGGTTTAAAACCGAAAGCCTCACCTGATTCATCACACCTTCATAATCAAAGGCAGATAAAGCCAAAAGGACAGCCACAAAATAAAAGACAAACATCCTTTGTCCCAGCACGACAAAAATTTTTTGTGAGCGATTCAACATGATTGACCCCGGCAAAAACCCTTCCATAAGGGCTGTAAGATAGTGTCGGAAAACCCTTCCGGTGTCATTGCGAGGAGCGTAGCGACGAAGCAATCCAGGAAAGATTGCTTCGCAAAAAGCGCTCGCAATGACACTGAAAGGAGGTTTTCCGAGACACTATCTGTAAACTCATAGAAAAAAGATAAAGAAAAATACTGCTAAATAATCCAAGCAAAAAGACATTAAAAAAATAAAGATACGGTCTCCCATAACAGAGGGAAACCGTATTCTCCCCCGCTGGAACCCATATTCCCTTAAAGGCAACATTAGCACGGATGATCGGGATTTTCTTTCCGTTAAGCAATCCCTCCCAGTTCTTATGAAAACTGTCCGTGTAAACAACAAACTTTCTCTGCGGAAAATTCGTTTTAAACAGGATACTGTTGGAATCAAACTTGAGCACCTGAAATTCCGCACCGTTGCCTGCAATACGCTGGGCCTGCGGTTCAAAATCCGGCCGGCTATCCTGCGGCTCTCCCAAGGCAGAGTCATCCGGCACAAACGCCACATTATTATTTTCCTGGAAGGCTGCTTGGATTTTCTTAAAATCCATTTGCGAATCGCTCATGACCTCCAAACGATCGTAAAGGATAAATTTCTCGTTGATATAATTACGCAAAACTTCGACGTCAATATTATCATAAAGCATACTAAACCAGGGAACGCTATAGTATAAACCCGAAGGGGGCCGATATTCACCCCTTTCGACATCCGTGTCTCCACTCGCTCCTTTAACAGCTTGACGCACCCTTTCTCTTTTGGCCCCGCGCAAGAAGGAAAAATCCAGATAAGGCCGATCGTAGCGATTTTGATAGAATTCGATTTCACCCGTGAAGGGTTTCGTCCGCGGCGTATTTTGGTCAAGATAAAAATACGTTTGCAGAGGCTCTGCGCTAATCATGACCAACAAAAAAAACAAAAATGCCAATTCCTTCCCCTTAAATCGGCCATTGAAATACAATAAAAAAAATATAAAACTCAAAACCACCGTGAGGCATGAAGCCAAGACCGCATTTTCGCGCCGGATAAGAAATATCATAAAGCCTAAATGGGCAAGTGATAAAAACGTCCACAAAAAATATTTTTCCTTTGGGGTGCGCGGTCTATACTCGATCATTTGCTGGAATTGGCCGACTAAAAATAAAATTCCCATGGGCAATAACGCCAGCCACAAGAAAAAATGTAGATTGCGGAAGTATTTAAAGAAAAAAATATGGTCTCGTAAAAATTGATAAACGAAGGTCTGCGGGATACTCAAGAGGAAAAAAAATAATCCCCAACTCAAGAAAAAAATATGCCGGCGGTTGACAGCAAGACATAGGCCGAGGGCCCAAAGAATAATCGCAAAAACAGGAATATAAAAAACAGCAAATCCAAACTGGGATAAATCCCTTAAATACACACTTGAATAAAGGATCTCTTCTAAGATCGCCCAACTGTTGACCCAGCTGGGATCCACGGCAATGGGATGACCCGCCGCCAGCGCGTGCCGGTTTGGTAAAACGAACTCCCCGGATCCCCCCGCCTTATACAACATTAAACCGGGGATTACGGCCAAGGTAAAAAAGGCCAAACAAAAAAAAGTAAAAATTTTATTCTCCTGGATAAATTTAAAATATTTTAAAATAATTCCTCTGGCCTCTCGTGAATAAAAAATAAAAAAGAATGCAAGGAAAGACAAAAAAATAACCAAAAAATAAAATGGAATATAGGTTGTCAAAATGATCATCAAGCAAAATGTCATGCCCAGGACAGAAAACCTATCCGGTTTCTGGGCAGAAGAAACCAAAAAATAAAAAAACCAGATGATCGGCGTCAAAAATAAATTGAGATAGGCATCAAATAACCGCACGCCCAGCGAAGAAAATAAAAATAAAAGGAACGCCGCAAAGGCCATGCGCCGATCATTTAAAACACACCGCGCCAATTTATAAAAACCAATCATCTCTAGAAAATAATAAGCCGCCAAATAAAGCCGGTAAGCAATGTCATAACTCATACCAATTTTATTTAAAAAAAGCGTCAAAAAAAGAAAAGGATTGAATGATCCTAAGCGCCGCAGAAAGAATTCATTGGGCGCCCCGCCGCTCCACGTGGGATTCCATAAGGGATAAACCCCGCGGCTTAAATTGTCGAGATAAAATTTGATATGGTCATAATACGAGGTGGCATCGGAAATAAGCGGCACATTATTGTCGAACAGAAAATGCCGAAAGGCAAACCCCCAGACCAAAAAAGACAGCAGCATCAACGATGGGATGGGATTTTCAGCAAAAAATAGTTTGATTTTTTTAAGAGATGTCATGGAATTTTCCGCTGATATGACGAAAGCGAAATCCATTTTAATACGCGCCTTTAGCCTATACAAGAGAATTTTCCATTCTCAAAATATTTGCATGGGATTCTGCCGGATTTTATGCCGGATTTTACAGGAATCTGTTTGACAAGCGGCCATAAATTCAATATAAATAGGCATGCTTTGGCTTGCCCCAATTTTGTGTTTCTTCATCCTTTTTCTCTCCTTAAAACAATCGCCGAATTCCTTCTTAGGCTGGCGAGGGTCTTTTCTGTTAGCAGCCACCCTTTGGGGTGTATTGGTTGTTTTAGGAACAGAAATCTTAAGCTTATTTCATGCCCTAACCCGCGGTCCTATGGAAGCGTTCTGGATTTTGGCCAGCTTGACAGCGGGATCGGTATTTTGGAAATTTCTCCCCCGAGAGAAAAAATTCATGTTCCCTCCTTTGCCTCATTTTGCAAGAGAAGATTGGGTACTTTTAGGAAGTATCTTCATTATTGTTTCTGCTATAGGAATTGGGGCATGGATCGCACCGCCTAACAATTGGGATTCCATGACCTATCATATGGGGAGGGTGGCGCACTGGGCGCAAAATCACACCATCGCGCATTATCCCACCCACATCATGCGCCAGCTCTGGAAAGCGCCGGGCACGGAATTTGCGATCACGCATTTTTATATTCTCGCGGGCAATGACCGGTTCGCGAATTTTATACAATGGTTCAGCATGATCGGGAGCCTTATGGGTATTTCTTTAATCGCTCATCAACTGGGCATTAACCGTTGGGGACAACTCCTGGCAGCCCTTCTGACCGCCACCCTGCCAATGGGAATTCTGCAAGGATCCAGCACACAGAACGATTACGTTACTGCTTTTTGGCTGATTTGTTTTATTAATTTCTTTTTATTTTTAAAATCGCACACGGCAGGCAGCGGCCAACAAAAAAATACATTTATTGTCATCCTTGCGCTCGCCGCGAGCTTGGGACTGGGAATTCTCACCAAAGAAATCACATACATTTATGCCCTGCCGTTTTTTTTCTGGTTTCTTCTGACAATCTTCACGAACCATAAACGGGATTGCCTGAAATATTTTATCCTGACCCTACTCATCATAATCATCCTTAACATGGGGCATTATCGCCGCAATTATGAGCTGTATAAAAAAATTATCGCCCCAACACCAGACGCGGTTAAGCTCAGAACAGAAACCTGGTCATACGCATCCCTGCTCTCTAATACCATCCGTCATATAGGGCTGCAACTCGGCACACCGTTTCCAGCGGTCAATGCACAAGTGGATCAAATGATCGAACGTCTGCACACCCTACTGCGCCTCGAGCTGACGGATCCGCGCACCACCTTCGGCGAGTACAAATTTCACATCGCCAACAACCCATTTCATGAGGACAATGCCGGCAATGCCGTTTTTATGATTCTGCTCTTGGCCTGCGTCAGTGTCTTTTTGACACAAAGATTTTTGACCAAAAAGCAAATTCATCAGGACTGGCCACCAGTGATAACAAAATATTTCATGGCAGTCACCATCGCATTTCTTATGTTCAGCCTTTTATTTAAATGGCAACCATGGAGCAGCCGATTGCTTCTTCCCATTAGCATTCTTTACACCCCCTTTGCTGCCATTGTTCTTATTAAAGCCATGAAAAAAAATGTGGCGATGGCAGTAAGTTTTTTTTTGGTTTTATTATCGCTCCCCTGGGTTTTTTATAATGAATCCCGCCCCTGGTTAGGAGAAAGAAATATCTTTTATGCCGAACGTCTCCAGCAGTATTTCGCCAATAATTTTGGCTTCATTTATTCGTACCAACAGGCGATCAACGAAAGCGAAGCGCAACAATGTTTGGACATCGGCCTTTTTTGGAGTGAAAACTCTTGGGAATACCCTCTCTGGGCACTCTTGAACGGCCGGCCTCAAGTTCGTATCGAACATATAAACGTGCAGAATATTTCTGGGCAATTAGCTTATCCCTTGGGGCGATTCGAGCCATGCGCCGTGATCGATGACAACTCGATGGATGGTTACAAAATCCTGATCGGCGAAAACTCTTATATCCTGTCCCGGAAGTTTGCGCACCTCAGTGTTTTCCTAAGAGACAACGATGGGACGTTAGCTAAGAAATCCTTACTCTATCATTTTCATAAAATGCTGGAATATTCTTATAAAGCGGCCGCGCTCTATCATCGGAAACCGGGGCATGATATGATTGAACCGCAGAAATTAGAAATGCTGATAAACTTTAAAAAAGAGGCATTGAAAACAGCGCAAGCCTTTGATCCCAAAGAATTGAATAGTATTTATCCTGACTTAGGGAACAGGGTCAGTGATTTAAAAAACGGATTGACTTTGATGATCGAGGGATATAAGACGGCGGATGAGGCTAAATATACTGATGGACAAAGATTATTTTCCGCGTGGAATGCGTGGTTCTCTCGGCATAAAGCTGCCATTGAAGAAAAATTCTGAACTGATATATAGTGTGGTGAGTCTAACGCTTCTTGACCTTTGTAGAACCAAAAGAATTGAGGTAGTCATCCTTGTTTTCCTTAAATTCTTCACAAAGGGAACAAGGATAGTCCCTGACTTTTCCATTGTTAAATTTTTTTCTAAAGGAGTCAGGGACAATATTGGCCTTTGTCTCCTCAATGATAAATCCAATTTTTTTCTTTAGTTGTACAAAGGCCCTTAAAGGTTAAATCCCCGTGGCGTGCCCCCCCATAAAGGAAGTGCCGCCACGGGCAGCATGTTGATTTTTTTACTATTTCTGAACCGGCATCATTTGCTTGGTCCAGGGGCACACTTTCGCGGAGCATCCCTTCCCCACATAGTAGCCGGCGCCAAACAAAAGCAAAGCCGCTAAAATACTAATGATTAACTTACTCGCGCAGCAACAGCAAGATTTCTTACTGCTGCAGCACTCTTCTTTTTTCGCTTCGTCTGTCATGTCTTCCTCCTTGTTTTTAATTTTCGTCTGAGACGTCAAGGGACGACCCTTCGGGTCGCCACTTGCCCGTGGCATGAAACCACGGGCAAGTACTGCAGCTAAATCCACGGGCAAGCCCGTGGCCTTAGCTTCCGTAAAATTTAGGGGGTTTATGTTCTAAAAATACTTTTCATATACGTTCGAAACTGCTCCATATTCCGACTAACAATTTGATAATCCTGTTTTGCTTTCGCTAAAATCTACGATCCCTCATACAAAATGATGTCGCTGAGACTTTCCTTAACCTAAATCACCCGGTCATTGCCGCCGTCAATGGGAATCTGGGCTCCGGTTGTCTTAGAAAAAATTTCTCCAGCCATAGCGCAGACTAACTCGGCGACATCGCGGGAGGTGATTTCCACTTTGAGAAGATTACTTTTTTTATATTCGGCAATGGTCATGCTGTAATGCCGCGCGCGCTTCTTGAGGATTTCAGGGGTCCACAAAGCAGTATCAAAAACCTGATTCGGATGGACAACATTAACCCGAATCCCTTGAGGGGCCAACTCCAAGGCCGCCACGCGCGCCAACTGCGTTAATCCCGCCTTAGCCACAGAATAAGCCGCTGCACCAGGCCCCGGCGCCGGGACATTTTTTGACCCCACGATAATGATGGATGGTTCGATTCCCAAAGACAAAAACGGGATACACTGCTTCAACAATGACTGATGGCTTGTTAAATTTACCGCTAGGCTGCGCTCCCAAGTCCGCGGTTTCATTTCCACAATCTTTTCGCTCACCGGAAATATTCCGGCATTACTGATAAGGATATCCAAACCGCCAAAATGACGAATGGCAACGCTAAGGCATTTTTTAATCTGCTCTTCATCCGTCAAATCACAAACCAACCCGCGGACAGATTTATTTTTAAATACATCGCCAATACTTTTATTTATATCTAACGCGGCAACTGCTGCCCCTTGCGCCTGCAGCGATTCCACACAGGCCCGTCCTATACCGCTGGCAGCACCTGTGACCAAAGCAATCTTTCCCTGCAAAGGCAGCATCGGGTAAGCCTTTTTCAACTTTGCCTGCTCAAGTTCCCAGTATTCCATTTCAAAAAGATCTTTCTGCGAAAGCGTCTTCCAGCCCCCCAGGGCCTCGGCCCATTGAATAGCGCGAATCGTCTGTGCCGTGATATCCGAAATAATTCGAATATCGGCCGCGCTTCGCCCAAAAGCGATCGTCCCCTGTCCCGGCCACACCGCCCAGCGTGGCGCCGCATCTAAAGAGGTCAACTGGCCATTATTGAATTGAGCAAAATATTGGCGGTAAGCCTTTGCAAAACGCTCAATGTCCTCTGGCGGGTTGCCGCTCAAAATAACAGCGCTGCGTTTAGTGCGGATAATATGATCGGGCGTCAAAGGCCCACGGGTGGCTATGGCAGCCACATTGGATAAATTCGAAAAACGGACTTCTGCGGCACGGTCATTGAGTTGTGCCAATACCGCTTTGCCCATGACCAAGGAGACTTCCCTACGGATGGAAGCGAGGATCAACAAATCGTTTTCGTGTAAGGCGGGCTGAATTTCTTTGCGTACGGATTTTTGAGCCGCGCGGGTTTTCGGAGTATTCCTCTTTAAATAATTTTCCGCCAAGCTAACCAGACGGATCATCCGTTCATAACTTGTTTGGGCGTCATCACTGAAAGTAAAGACACCGTGGTGCAAAAGAATCATTCCTTCATATCTTGACCAATCAATACCCTGTGTCCTCTTAGCAATTTCTTGGGCCAAGATGAATCCCGGCATCACATACGGGACAATCAGCACACGGTTTCCATAAATCGCGCGGATCCGCTCTTCCCCATGAGGACTGTTCGTGATCGCCACCACCGCGTCGGCATGCGTGTGATCCACAAATTTGTACGGAATAAGCGCGTGTAAAATCGCTTCCACGGACGGGTTCGGCGCATTCGGGTCGGTCATGGCAGCTCGCTGGGCTTTGACCATATCACTGTCGCTCAAATCTTTAAGCTTCGCCATTTTCAAAAGCGCCGTCATTTTTACCGGCGCAAACCCCGGCTTCTCTATTGTGGCTAAATCCCAACCGCTTCCTTTGATATAAAGCACCGCTTCGCTTTCTCCAAACAAGTTTGTCACATCCGCCTTGACAGATGTATTCCCCCCTCCGTGCAGAACTAAAGTCGATGCCTTTCCCAATAAACGCGAAGTATAAACCCGCAAAGCAAGCGGGTCATTCTTGAATTGGCTGGCCTCACCGTCTTTCCACAAACTTTTCATTTTCTGCTCCTTAAAGTGTGCATCGTTCTGTCAAAAGTTTTCAGTTTAAATCTGGTTATCTTCTTTGTGACCAGCAAGT
>CAYHTV010000041.1:0-15789 GCA_964359575.1 uncultured Planctomycetales bacterium | reverse complement strand
GCGCTTAGAAAATTTCAGTGCTTCTTTATGCACCTTGGTCACTAAAGGGCAGGTGGCATCGACAAATTTTAATTTCTTAGTCTTTGCTTTATTTATAACTTCAGGAGGGATACCGTGCGCGCTAAAGACGATTCTTTCCCCAGGCGGAATTTCATCAATGTCTTCGACAAACACTACCCCGCGCTTACGAAAATCATTCACCACATACGTGTTATGGACTATTTCATGATAAACATAAAGCGGCACCCCGTACTTTTCCAAGGCCATTTCAACAATATCCACGGCGCTGGCCACACCGGCGCAAAAGCCTTGAGTGCGGGCTAAATAAATCTCCATTGAATTCACCTCGGGATTTCAATATAATTGATGGGTAATTATAACACAGCGTAAAAAAAATAAAACTTAAAACTTAAAGGGCAAAACTAATGTGTCGCTGTGCGACCTTTTATTTAGAGTCCCACAGGGACACAACAGTTTTACCTTTTACCCTTTGACCTTTAACTTATTATGAATTTACCAACACGCCGTAAAACCCCAACTGTTAAAATTGGTTCTGTCTCTCTGGGCAGTGACTATCCGGTGGTCATTCAGTCTATGACGGACACGCCGACTGCCGATATCGAAAAAACTTTGGCGCAAACCATTGAACTTATCGAGGCTGGATCGGAGTTGGTCCGCTGGACCATCAACGATGACGCTGCCGCCCAAGCCGTCCCAGTGACTATCCAACGCCTTCGGGACAAAGGCTACACTACCCCCATTATCGGCGATTTTCATTTTAACGGCCATATCCTTTTAAATAAGCATAAAGCCTGTGCCAAAGCTATCGACAAATACCGCATCAATCCCGGCAACGTAGGGAAGGGCGGACGGCATGACGAAAATTTTTCGGCCATCGTTAAAGTTGCCATTGAGCATAAAAAAGCTGTACGCATCGGCGTCAATTGGGGCTCACTCGATCAAGAACTTTTAACTCATTTGATGGACAAAAACGCAAAACTTAGAACTCCACGCGATTTTAAAGAAGTGACCTATGACGCCATGATTAAAAGCGCCTTGACCAGCGCTCAGTTCGCGGAAAAATTAGGCCTTCCTAAAAATAAAATTGTTTTGAGCGTCAAAATGTCAATTTTGCAAGACATGGTCACCGCATATTCACTCCTCGCGAAAAAGTGCGCTTACGCGCTGCATTTGGGTTTAACGGAAGCTGGCGGAGATGTGCAAGGAATTGCCTTCAGCTCCGCCGCGCTCGCAATTCTTCTGCAGCAAGGCATCGGCGACACGCTTCGCGTTTCTTTAACACCGCAACCTGGGGTGCCACGCACAAAAGAAGTAGAGGTATGCAAAAATATTTTACAGGCGCTCGGGCTGCGATACTTTAAACCGAGTGTCACCAGCTGCCCGGGATGCGGCCGTACCACCAGCAATTATTTTCAAATCCTCGCGCAGGACATCAATCAGCACATCGAACGCAAAATGCCGCTTTGGAAAAAAGAATTCCCCGGTGTTGAAAAATTGAAAATTGCTGTCATGGGCTGTGTGGTCAACGGCCCTGGTGAAGGCCGGCATGCCGACATAGGAATCAGTTTACCCGGTGCCAGCGAAAAGCCGATCGCGCCCGTTTATGTGGATGGAAAAGAGTTAAAAATCTTAAAAGGCGATACTATTAAGTCAGAATTTTTCGAGATATTGGAAAAATATATTACTCAAAAATTTAAATCCTCGTCTATAAATGAGCAATCCGCGCTTCCAGGAAAACCCTTTCATCGAAGCTAGTTTCCCCCCCTTGTTACTTCTTAAGAAAGTGTTATCTTTTAACTAACAAAGAAGACAAACCATTCGAGGAGAATGGGACCCCGGTCTCGTTAAATGCTTTTTTAACTACACCGGGCCCCGTGTGGTTCAAATATAAGAATTCTTGAACGCCGCGGGGGTAAAGCTAGAGGGCCCGACCGTTGGGGGAGAAGGTGCGGTACCAGCGAGGGCAGCCAGTTGCTTTGTAACAAGTATAAAGTGATTTGGGTGCTAACCTATTCTCTAAAAATTGGGAATAGGTTTTTTTTGTTTAGCGAATTTTGCAATTTGACTTTAATTCAAAATGACCATAAACGGAGGCTCTCTAACATGTATTTCTTAAATACTTATTCTCGAAAGTTAACAACCATATCTTGTTTGTTATTTTTAAACCCAGTTGTTTTAGGTATTATTGGGCCACAAAATGTTTTCGCTCGTGAAAAATTTTTCGAAGAGGAAATTCTTCCCAACGTCAACATAGTAAAATCTCTTTCCCCATCAGCTGTAGAAGGACTTCCGTTTTGCACAACGCCTCCGCTAAGCTCAACAACTCAGCAACCATCTATCAATTTCAACGGCGTTACTCTCCAAAATGGACTTATTCCTCTTCAGCTTAGCATTCCTTATTATGTAAACCCGCAATCACCAACCATCCCAATCGATTTAAGTATTTCACAATTGGTCTCGGGCCCTGCTTTGGATTACATCATTAATGTCCTTGGCTTTAAAACTTTTATTTCCTTCTGGCAGGCCAGCGTCGTTGGAAATAACCAATGGGGACTCACCGTTCCTACAGCCACAGTGCACAAGCAAATTTATTATTCAAAATGTTCGCTTGATATAAGCGATCTGCCGACCGGCGAGCCTATTTACGTTATTGTCACGATGTTTGACCCCTTCTGGGGAAAACTCGCAGCGGCGACTGCCAATAATGAAGTAAACACTTTTGCAAGGCTCATTTTTCCGACCGTTTCTCCAGGAAACGGAAATCCCTCCGGCGCTACTATCAATTTAGGCATTTTAGGGGGAGGGGGAAATGGCAAAAGTTCACAAAATGGCATGGAATATCAGTTTCTAAAAGAAGGCATTTTCCCGATTGATAAAGGATTACAATCCCGTTTACAAAATGAAACTTCAAAGTTGGTCGGATATATTCCCGCTAAGAGTCATTTTATTCCTTTACAAGTGTCACCCTGGAGCCATCACCCGGACAGCACAGAAAGAGAACTAAAAGTGTCTTTTCTGAATACCGTTGATCAAAAGGGCTATTTTGAAATCCAGATTCAGGAAGTCCCCTACCATACGGCCCAAGATCCCAATTTTATCGAATTACCGGAAGTTAAAAATATGATGACGACGGGAGAATTAATTTTTACCTCATACGGTCCAGACGATACGAACGGCGAATATTATCAAACCAAAATAAAGCTCAATAGTCCCAATCGCGAATTGATCCGCAAAGGACCGTTTGAAGAAACTTACCGCTATGCGGGTGTGCTGATGACGGGGAATAGCAATTTTTTGTCTAATGGTCCGCTCGTGGAAGTATTTGTCAGCAAAATCAGCGGTGAACGTTTTCTACGAATATCCTTCTCGGTCATTAATAGTATTATGGATGCCTCAAAGACGTTGGGGTACGATGATTTTTACTTTACTACCATGGTTCTCGCCGCGGATAATGTTAAAGGCATTTATCCGCATACTTATCAGCATGATTCCAGCACCCCGGTCCTGCAGCGGTATGGAACGTCTGGCAAACAAGGCAACAGCGCTTATCTGGCGTTTGTGCCGCCGGTTAACAATGGAGCTGGCCGGCATTGGATGAAACGCGGAGCCGTGCGGATTTTTGAAAATTTTATTGTTGCTCTGAGTGACGATCCTTCTGAAAAACAGCGCGCCCAGGATATCGCTAATTCCGTCACAGCCGTTCTGGCTTTACATGATAACGATCCCAAAAATTCATTAAATTACTATACGCAGCCCTACCGCGGTTTCATGGGGCAGCCCAATCTGGCGGCCTTAAGCACTATTAATCTCCAGAACGAAATCAATAATATTTTTGAAAGAACATATACCACTAATCTCACCGGATGGGATCTGCGGCTTGCGCATCCTGACATGCCCTTTTTTGTGTATGGTCCTAATGCAGCTGGAACAACTGGCGGGGGGCAAATTGAATTTAACAAGACCTATATTGCCTTAGCCCATAACGCCCGTAATAACGACTTAGGGATCATTGAGGCCATTGAAGTTTTAAATGCGGTCGCTGACGCGAGTTTTCATCGCCAGGAAATGGATATCTTATCGTTAGCCGATGGTAATCCCAATACCTTAAGTTATATGTTGAGCACGAACCAAAAAGAATGGAAAATTTTTAATAGCTTAATTCATAGCGCTTCTCCCAATCAAGCCGGTATTTTTTCAAAGAGCTCTAATGCCACTATCCGCAGCCGGCACGCGCTCCACAAGGCAGCGGGAGAGCCGTTAGTCTCCTATTTGAGCGCGGCAAAAAATATTCAGCCAATCGATGAGGAACATTATGTGCGCTTTGCGGTGTCGGCATTGGCCGGAGCCACCAGTATCCCCAGTGACGTCAAACGCGCGCTGGTTAGAAAATATGGCCATGTGACAAAAATTGCTTATTATTGGAACACGTTTTGGTATCCCAATAGTTCGGCATTGCGCAGCAATTTGTACAGTGTCCTTAATCCCTCAACCAACAAAAACCGCGGCGGATCCGGAATCGGCAGATCAGGAGAGTATTCCATGCTGGCTTCGGCGGCTGAATCTTTTGAGCAAACTAGGTCGACACTATCGAAAACCGAATACCTCAAAATCTTCGCGGATCTGGTTCGTAATTCTCAGCGCAATAACGGAATGTTGGCAAAGTGGGGCAATTTTGATAGCCGGCATATGTCATCTACGACTTTAAACAATTATTTGAATGCAATCGCGGATAGATTCGGTGGGATAGCTGCCCAGTACATTCCCTCCATGACGGTCGTCAATTGGGAAGGCCTGCTTTTGAGCCGGGCGTTTTCGGCCGATATTATTTATGCTTTTGATGGAATAGATGATCCGGCAGCACAAAAGGATGTGGATGATTTAAAAACAGCGCTCGCAAATTTTTCGTTAGCCATTTCTGATCCCACAATCGCTTACAGTGCCAGCGCCGCTGTCCCTGCCTGGACGATGCTTGAGGAAGTTATTGACACGGCAACCGCTAAAACGATTCAAGTGCCGCAGGACATTATGATTGACAACGCTGAAATTTTTACTCCGATCACGCAATATTGGCAGGACAATTTAGCCCTGATGATGTTATTACATCCTGATCAGCGTGCTCAGCTGCAAAGTATAACGCCAAGCAGCTGGAACAACCTTGATGCCCAATATAACAGCACAAATGGCCAGGGATTAACCTGGATTTGGGCTCAGCAAAGAATAGCCGATGGCCTGTAAATAGTTTTAAATAGTGCCGTAGAGACCCCGCCCGTTGTCAGCTATCATTATGAGGACGAACCAACTTTGAACAAAGCAATCCAGGAAAAAGATTGCGGTGCAGTCATAACAGGAAAATTGCATTTGTCAAAATTGATTTTGCATTTTCTCATTCATCCCCTATACTCTTGCCAAGGATCATCCACAGGGTCATACCTTGACTACCGGAAAAATATTTTTATACCATGAAAAATATTAAATTAAAAATAACTTTGATTGCTCTATTGGCTTGTGGCATGGTTACGGTCGTCAAACTATGGGAAAAACAAATGCTGCCTAAAGCCAAACTCGTTGCCGTTGTCACTTACGGTGAATTTGCCCTCCCGCAGGATTTAAAAGATACGTTGACTCCAAAATCAGAAGCTTATTTTCTAAGACAGGTGGGCGGATATTGGAAAATCCATTTACGCAATGTTGGAAATAAAACCGCAACTGCCATCCATATGCCTCTGCCGTTTTTGCTGTATTACGCGATTCAGCGCAGCAATAAATCTGTTTATTATTTTAAATCCGATACCTTAGCTGAAATTGATCGCCTAGAGCCCGCTGAACAAGTAACAATACTCGCATGGACAGGGCATAGTCTTAATCGCTGGGACATGGACCATCTCAAAATTACTCATAGCGAAGGGTTTGCCGAAATTCAGCCGGATGTGCCCCTTGGTCCCTTTTGGTATTGGTTGTCAAAATTTTGGTGGGTACTATTATTGATTGTGGGGTTTGTTAGTTTTGTTCTGCGAGAAATATGGCGTGAGGAATTCAGGTGCTCTCCAAAATCTTCTCCATCAAATCAAATTCTTTAAAACTTTTAACACCTCTTTTTCGTGTCCCCGCGGTTTCACCTTTTGAAAAATGTGCGCGATTTTACCTGCTTTATTGATCACAAAAGTCGTGCGCTCAACTCCCATATATGTACGGCCGTACATACTTTTTTCAACCCATACCCCGTACTCTTCGCACATTGTTTTGTCCTCGTCACTCAAAAGGAGAAAGGGAAGCTGAAATTTCGCAATAAATTTCTCATGAGACTTAAGATTGTCGGGGCTGACTCCCATAACAATCGTATCTTCGCTTGTTATGGATTGAATGGAATCACGAAAACCACATGCCTCCAACGTGCAGCCGGGGGTATCATCTTTGGGGTAAAAATATAGAACGATGTTTTTCTTGCCCTTAAAGTCCTTGAGACAAATATTTTCACCATTACTGGCGAGCGTATGAAAGACTGGGGCGTTATCACCGATTTTGAGGCGCGTCATAATAATAAGCTGTAAGATTAATTTCTAATTTAAATAATCGTTCCCCTCCCTGGATGGGAGGGGTTAGGGGAGGGTGATTCTCGACGATGTTTACCCCCACCTAACCTCCCCCATCAAGGGGGAGGAATTTAAGAACTAATTTTACATTGTACTAATAAGCTTTCCACATCTGTTTATGAGGATCGTAAATTTCTTTTTTAAGATGGGTGGGATGCAGGCCGTCTTCCATGGGCCAGGCGGTGGCTTCCAGCTTATTGCCGTCTAAATCATAAAAATACAGCGACCAGGATTTTTCTCGCTTTTTGGCAAATTCAATTTTAACATGGTTGGCCTCCAAACGCGCGATCATCGCTTCGAAATCATTGGCATGAATCCGAAATGAAAAATGATTTGCGCCTAAACCTTCGTTGGCAAACGGATGGTTTTTATCAAAATCCTTTGCCTGGATAATCCCAATGAGGGAAGGACCACAATCAAGAAAGTATTCAATGCCGGGTTTAGAAGGTTCCCGCTGCGTGATTTTTAAGCCTATGACTTTCGTATAAAATTCAACCGCTTTATCAATATCACGGACATTGACAGCGACATGGTCGATACCGAGAATTTTAATCATGGTCATCTTATATTTTTACCGCTTTCTCAATCTTTCTTTTTTTAAACACTAAATATTCTTTATATCCCGCTTCTTTAGCCAAATTAAAAGCCTTATCAAAATCAGCCCCAACGTGCTTTGGATCATGCGCATCGGAACCAAAGGTCAAGGGAACACCTGCTTTGCGATAGATTTTTAGATAATTCAGCGCGGGATACATTTCCTTACATGGTTTGCGCAAGCCGGCCGTATTAATTTCAACTGCCACTCCGCATTCCTTAAAAACCCTGGCGGTTTGGGATGCCTCATCTGTCATATCCTCGCTAGCACGATGGCCAAATTTTTTCACCAAATCGACGTGCCCCATAATATCAAATAAACCAGACTTTGCACTTTGACGCAGAAGATCATAATAATCATGATAGACGCGGTTGACATCAATTTGGTCCCATGTGTCACGCTGATCCGGATCATCGAATCCCCAATTTTTAATAAAATGAACCGAACCAATCACGTAATCGTAGGGATAGTCGGCAAGGATCTTTTCTGTTTCTTTCTCAAATCCGGGAATAAAATCGGCCTCGATTGCCATTTTAATGCGCAGTTTTCCTTTAAACTTCAACTGGACATCCTCTATCATTGTGTGATATTGCGGAAGCTGTTTTAAATTCATAGTAATTCTAGGATCTTCATGGGAAACTAAGGGCGCGTGATCGGAAAAGCCAATTTCTTCCAAACCAATCTGAATAGCATGTTCGGCATATTGCTTTGGTTCCCCGGTCGCGTGCCCGCAGAGGGGGGTGTGCATATGGTAATCACAAATAATTTTCATAGCCAAAATTCCTGTTTGAAATTAAGGCGATTATAGCATAAGCCCATATCAATTGACATCATCTATTCTTTTGTGCTATCATTCGGCTGCTCAATTTTAGGATAACCATGGAACAATTTTACGCAAATCTTTTGAAATATGTCGGCGAAGATGTTGAGCGCGAGGGGTTACGCGACACCCCAAAGCGCGCGGCCCGTGCCTTTGAATACCTCACCAAAGGTTACAAGGATAATATTGATAAAATCGTCAATAATGCCGTTTTTGCATCTGACAATGATGAAATGATCATTGTTCAAAATATTGAACTTTATTCCCTTTGCGAGCATCATCTTTTACCGTTTTTTGGAAAATGCCATGTCGGCTATCTGCCAAATGGAAAGATTCTCGGACTCTCCAAAATCGCCCGTATTGTGGATATCTTTGCCCGACGGCTTCAGGTTCAAGAAAACCTTACCAAGCAAATTGCCGAAACTATTTTAAAGTATACTGGTGCCAAAGGTGTGGGGGTCGTTATCGAAGCTCAGCATCTGTGCATGATGATGCGCGGGGTAGAAAAGCAGAATTCCATCATGAAAACTTCCTGCATGCTTGGTGCATTCCGCCGGGAAATTTCAACCCGCAGTGAATTTTTAACCCTCATTAAATAACTGTTAAAAAATATGATCTCTCTGCGAAAACAAAAGGCGGCGCTTATCACCGGCGCAGCACGAAGAATCGGCCGCCATATTGCTTTGCGACTGACGGCCTTGGGATACGCCGTTGCTATTCACTATAACAATTCTCAACGCGACGCGAATGATCTTGCCAATCGTATTCGAGCTAAGGGGGGACACTGTGAACTTTTTCAATGTGACCTTCGTGGTGCTGATCAAACCCAAAGGCTCATCGAACGGGTTTATGAAAAATTTTCTGGTCTCAACTTGTTGATTAACAGCGCTTCGATTTTTCAAGAGTGTAATTTTAAAAATTCAAATTGGCAAAATCTCGATGAAAATTTTTCTATCCATTTGCGCGCTCCCTATATTTTGACTTCTGAATTTGCCAAGATCTGCAAAAGCGGACAAATCATTAATATGCTCGAAGCCCATATTGATAATAATCACCTGACCCATTTTGATTATTTATTGACCAAAAAGGCCTTGGCGGAGTTTACAAAACTTTCTGCAATGGCCCTGGCGCCGGCAATCCGAGTGAACGGCATTGCGCCCGGATTAATCCTGGCTCCCATTACCAATACCAAACCTCAAGGTTATTTAAACCGGCTGGCAAAGAACATTCCACTAAAGCGTAAAGGCGGCCCAGAAAAAATTGCTAAAACTGTTGAATTCTTTTTAACAAATGACTTTATTACCGGACAAATCATCTTTGTCGATGGGGGAGAGCATCTCCTTTAAAAATCACTATGGCGACCATTCATATAACGGATTTACACTTACGTGCGATTATCGGCAACAATCCTTGGGAGCGCGATAAAAAGCAAGACGTTATCATTAACATCACAATTGATTTTGATGCCACAAAAGCCAGTAAATCCGATAAACTCAAAGATACTGTCGATTATAAAGCTCTAACTAAAAAAATTATTAAGCACGTTGAAACATCGCGCTATTTTCTCTTAGAAAGGCTCGCCGCAAAAGTTTTGGACATTGTCCTTACGGTATCTGTGATCGAGGCAGCCACCGTGCGCATCGATAAACCACAGGCCTTGCGCTTCGCAAAATCCGTTTCCGTTACACTGACTGCCCAACGCCCATGAATACCGTAATTATTGGTTTAGGTTCCAATATCAATCCGGGCACTAATATAGAGAAGGCACGCGCTCTTCTTGGCGAAAAGTTTCGGATATTGGCCGAGTCACAGTTTATCAAAACCAAGCCGCTCGGCCCACTGAAACAACCCAATTTTCTAAACGGAGCAGTCTTAGCAGTTACACCCCTGGATTATGATGCTTTGCGCGCCAAGCTAAAGGAAATTGAAAAAAAAATGGGACGAATTGTGCAAATAAAAAACTTTGGCCCGCGGACGATTGATCTGGATATTCTTGTTTGGAATAATAAAGTGGTTGACCCGGATCTTTATGAACGGGATTTCTTAAGAAAATCGGTTTTGCAGCTCATCCCAGAGTTGAAATTTTAAATGTTCTTACTTCTTATATTATTATTCACTATCGTTCCAATCCTTGAGTTAGCTCTTTTGATCAAGGTTGGAACTCGTATCGGAGTTATCAACACAATTCTGTTAACAATTTTGATTAGTGTTACCGGCGCCTGGCTAGCACGCCTGCAAGGATTCCTTGTCCTAGCCAAAATTCAGACGAATCTTGGCCAGGGAGTCATGCCATCCGATGAAATGCTGGATGGTGTTTTGATTCTTTTTGGGGGATTATTACTGCTCACCCCAGGGTTTATCACCGACTCTGTTGGCCTTCTCTTGCTTTTTCCCGCGACCCGCGCTTTACTCAAATACTTTCTACAAAAGAAAATTAAACAAATGCTGCAAAATGGAAAAATTATCACAATCTCTCCATTTTCGCGCAATCCACACCGTGAATATGATGACATTGATTTGAATTAGAACTATTGCTGCGCTTCTTTTTTTGCCTGCTTTTTAAATTTCGCTGGTTTATTTTTCAGAAAAAACTGTAAAGTCTTAGTACTGTCATCGTAACTATTTCATTACCAAAGGGTTACAATCTGACCAGTCAATCAAAAAAATTGTTATTATGAAACAAATATGGTATTCTTTTTTCACTTCAAATGTGTGTGCTATGAGATCGAAAACAAAAAAAATTACCCTAACAACCCTATGTGCGATGCTCATGATGGCAAGTCAATTGTCAAAAGCAGAAAAGGCTGAGCCATTGCCGAGCAAACCGCAGATCCATTTAGGTAAAGCTTCTTGGTATTCACGCAAATCGCCAGGAATTAACCGGCATACCGCGAATAATGAAATTTTTGATGATACGGCTTTGACGTGCGCGATGTGGAATGTCCGCTTCAATCAAAAAGTAAAGGTCACCAATGCGGTAACAGGAAAGTCCATCATTGTCCGGGTCAACGACCGCGGGCCACATAAGCGATTTCTCAACCAGGGAAGGGTCATTGATCTCACCGAGCGCGCCTTTAAAGAACTATCGCCTGCCAAAGTTGGGCTTATTAATGTTGAAATCGAACTACTCTAAACTATAGAAATTGTAAAGGCCGGAAGATAAAAAACGCCCCGTAGATTCTACGAGGCTTTTTTTATTTTTTAACTTGCAAAAAAACTTTCTATTGTTATCATACGTTTGTGCGAAAAAGGAACTGATAAATGGAATTTCAGGATGAAGTGGTTTTAGTTACTGGATCGACACGTGGGATCGGCAAAGAGATTGCACAGACTTTTGCCCAAAAAGGCGCCATAGTGATCATCACGGGACGCAATGATGAAATGGCGCAAAAGACAAGCCAAGAACTGAAAGCGCATGGCTTCAAAGCCGAGGGTTGGGGTTGTGATGTCACAAACCTGGAAAGTGTTCAAAAAACCGTCAATAAAATTCTTGACAAATATAATCGCATTGATATATTAGTTAACAACGCTGGAATCACAAAAGATAATTTGCTCCTCAGAATGAACGAAAGTGAATGGGATGACGTCATTCAAGTAAATCTGCGAGGAGTTTTTAATTGTACCAAAGTTGTTACCAAGGCAATGCTTAAAGTTTCCGCCAAAGGCGGGGAAAAAGGTAAAATCATAAACATTGCCTCGATCATTGGAATCACCGGAAACACCGGCCAGGCGAATTACGCCGCAAGTAAAGCTGGAATTATTGGCTTCACTAAATCCATCGCCAAAGAAATCGCTTCCCGAGGCATCACGGTTAATGCCGTCGCTCCCGGATATATCAGCACAGATATGACGGCGCAGTTAAAGGAAGAAACCCGTGAAGCAATCCTTAAATCCATTCCGCTAGGGCGATTCGGCACAGGACAAGATGTGGCGGGCGTGTGTTTATTCCTTGCTTCAAAAGAAGCAGATTATATCACCGGCCAAACAATTATTGTTGATGGTGGTATGGCCATATAAATTTGAGATCGAAGAAAAAAAGGAGGCTGTCCCATGGCAGTATCAGAAAAGGTAAAATCAATCATTTCCGAACAACTTGGTGTTAAAGCAGAAGAGGTTACTCCGCAGGCATCATTTATTAATGATCTGGGAGCCGATTCGCTGGATACCGTTGAGCTCATTATGGCGCTCGAAGAAGAATTCAATGTCGAAATCCCTGATGAAGATGCTGAAAAAATGACGACCGTGGGAGATGCCATTAAATATATCGAAGAAAAAGCCGCCGCAAAATAAACCAGCGTTGATTAATTCAAATATTATACAACCATCTCTATGCCCTGACTTATAAGTTGGGGCATAATCATATTATGCCTATACAAAAACGACGTGTCGTAGTCACTGGATTGGGTGTTATTTCCCCTGTGGGAAGCGGGGTAGAAAAGTTTTGGAAATCTCTTATCAATGGGAAAAGCGGAATTCGCCCTATTTCCCATTTTGATCCCAGCCAATTTGACTGTCAAATTGCCGGTGATGTGATTGATTTTAATCCACTTGATCATTTTTCCACAAAGGAAGCCCGTCATTTAGCCAAATTTGTACAATTTGCTGTCGTCGCGAGCAATGAGGCGATCCGCAATGCAGATCTGGATTTAAAAAACACGAATCTGGATCGCATGGGTGTTCTCATTGGTTCAGGGATCGGAAGCATTGAAACCATCCAAGAAGAGTTTAAAAAATATTTAGAAAAAGGCCCCAGCCGGATTACTCCCTTTTTCATTCCCAAAATCATTATCAATGAGGCCTCCGGACAAGTTTCTATTAATACCGGGGCCAGGGGACCGAACACATGCGTGGCCACGGCGTGCGCCACAGCAACGAACGCCCTGGGGGACGCCGCGCGATTTATTCAATATGGCGACGCCGATGTGATGATTGCCGGCGGCACAGAAAGCGCAACGACAATTTTAGGTCTAGGGGGATTTTGCGCGTTAAAGGCCTTAACCAAACACAATCACGAACCCGAAAAAGCCAGCCGGCCTTTTGATCTTAACAGAGATGGATTTGTCATGGCTGAAGGAGCTGGCGTGGCTGTTCTAGAATCTTTAGAACACGCCAAAGCCAGGGGCGCTAAAATTCTTGCGGAATTGATCGGTTATGGACGGACTTCGGATGCTTTTCATATTACTGCCCCAGAATCTACCGGAGCAGGAGCCGCCAAAGCCATGGAATTAGCCATTCAAGACGCGGCTCTGCGGCCGCAGGACATCTCCTATATTAATGCTCATGGGACATCAACTGAGTTGAATGACAAAGTTGAAACATTGGCTATTAAGCGGGTTTTGGGTGATTTTGCCAAAAAAATTCCGGTCAGCTCTACCAAGTCCATGACGGGCCATCTTTTAGGAGCCTCCGGGGGTGTCGAATTTGCCGCCTCGGTTCTCGCCATACGCGACAACATTATTCCGCCGACCATCAATTATGAAACCCCTGATCCCGCATGCGATCTTGATTACGTTCCTAACGTTGCCCGTAAAATTTCTGTGACTACGGTTATGTCAAATTCTTTGGGATTCGGCGGCCATAACGCGATAGTAATCGTAAAAAAATTTAAAGAATAATTTATGAAAACCTACAAAATTGCCGTTATCCCCGGTGATGGGACAGGGCCAGAAGTGGTTGCCGAAGGATTAAAAACCCTGCAGGCCGCTGCCCAAAAGTATCAATTCAAATGCGAGACCGTTAAATTTGACTTCGGTGGGGAGCGCTATTTAAAGACCAAAGAAGTTCTGCCCGATTCGGCGATCGCTGAATTTAAGAAATTCGACGCGATGTTTTTGGGAGCGATTGGCCATCCGGATGTTAAACCCGGGATTCTCGAGAAGGGTATCTTGCTTCGTCTGCGTTTCGATCTCGATCAATATATAAATTTACGGCCGGTTCAACTGTTCGATGAACGTTTTTGCCCGCTCAAAAATAAAAAACCCGAAGATATCGATTTCGTCGTAGTGCGGGAAAACTCCGAAGGCCTATATAAAGGAATGGGAGAGTTTAAAGACAAGGGCGCGCCTAACGAAGTCGCGATTCAAATTTCTTATAATACAAGGAAAGGTGTCGAGCGCTGCCTCCGTTACGCCTTTGAATACACCCAAAAATATGGCAGGAAAAAACAACTGACGCTGTGCGGCAAAACCAATGTCTTGACCTTTGCCTGGGATTTGTGGGAAAGGACATTTAACGAGTTAGCGAAGGAATACAAGGATGTCCAGACAAATTACACCCACGTTGACGCCACGACCATGTGGTTTGTAAAAAATCCGGAGTGGTTCGACGTGATTGTGACCGATAATATGTTCGGTGACATCATCACCGATTTAGGCGCGATGATTCAGGGAGGAATGGGCATCGCCGCGGGAGGGAATATTAACCCGCAGGGCGTTTCGATGTTTGAACCGATCGGCGGTTCGGCGCCGAAATATACCGGTCAAAATGTCATTAATCCCTTAGCCGCGATTTGCGCCATGGCGATGTTGCTGCGCCAGGTGGGGGAGGCCAAGGCCGCGGAATTCATTGAAACTTCCGTTAAAACGGTTGTGAAAACTAAACTCAAAGACCTCGCCGCGGGAAAAATGGGATATTCAACTTCTCAAGTGGGAGACCTCGTTGTCAAGGAGGTTCTAAAGTGAAAAAATATAACGTTGCCGTCATCGGTGTTGGGGCGGTGGGGGAAGAAATGCTGCGCGTTCTCAAGCAAAGGCATTTTCCCATCAATCAATTAAAAGTTTTTGCCCGCAGCCGGCGCACAATCACCGTGGATGGCGAATCTTTTCAAGTTGAAGAATTGAGCGCTGATTCGTTTAACGGCATTGATATCGCTCTGTTTGCCGGTACAGAAGGTGAAAAGGGAGCGGCGGTCACTTTTGCGCCAGAAGCGATCAAACGCGGCTGCGTCGTCATCGATAACGGCGCGGATTTTCGTATGCGCAAAGATGTTCCATTGGTTGTCCCAGAGGTCAATGCGCCAGATGTAAAAAAACACAAAGGAATTATTGCGAATCCAAATTGCTCAACCATCCAAATGGTTGTGGCCCTTAATCCCCTTCATAAAAAAGTTGGGATTAAACGAATCATTGCCTCAACCTATCAGGCGGTTTCAGGCAGCGGCCGCAAAGCCATTGATCAAACCGAAGGAGAATTCCGCGCCTGGGCTGATAACGCCCCCTATAATCAGCCATTGGACATGGATCAATCCATTGCTTTTAATGTTTTTCCCCATATCGGCTCGTTTAACGAGGATGGATCAACCACCGAAGAGATGAAAATGGTGCACGAAACACATAAAATCATGCATGATAACAAAATCAAAATTTCCGCGACCACGGTGCGTGTTCCGGTACGTAATGTTCATTCCGAAGCGGTTTATATTGAAACCAAGAAACCCCTAACGGCCGATGCAGCCCGCAAACTTCTCAATCGGTCTCCGGGAATTATCGTCATTGACGATCCGAAGAACAAAAAATATCCCATGCCCAAAGACTGCTCCGGCCGCGATGAGGTCTTTGTCGGACGGATTCGCCGCGATCCAGCGGTTAAAAATGGTTTATGGCTTTGGATTGTGGCCGACAACCTGCGCAAAGGCGCCGCCACCAACGCCGTGCAAATCGCGGAAGAAGTAATAAAATCTCGTCGCTAATATAGCGTATATAGTATACCGGATAGTGTCGGAAAACCTCCTTTCAGTGTCATTGCGAGCGCTTTTTGCGAAGCAA
>CAYHTV010000040.1:0-16145 GCA_964359575.1 uncultured Planctomycetales bacterium | reverse complement strand
AACCGGTGACCTCGTCCTTACCAAGGACGTGCTCTACCGGCTGAGCTACAGGGGCAATTTTCCTTAATATTATTTTTGATGAAATTGCACCAGTACTGGCTACTCTAATTTTACCTTTGAGGAAGGCCAGTGCAGGGGCATGTTACCTTAATATTTTTTATGAGGTACTAGCGGCAATAAAATTACCTTTTTCCAAAAAAAATATAGAGCCTCAAGTATATCCACCGACAATATCTTTGTCAAGTAATTTTATGTTTTTCTGAAATATAATTAGTTCAAAATATTCGGGTTATGCTCTTTTCAAAATTTACGCAACCAACTTCAAAAATCGCCTTTTCCCAATCTTCAAAATGCCTGGCTGAACGGCCCACACTTCACTTTCAACCTTGTTTCCATCATGACTAATTGCTCCTTGATTGATGAGCCGTCGCGCCTCATTTTTCGACTCCACCAAATGCGTCATGATAAGAATATCAACGAGCGACTTTGCCATTCCTGTTTTTAAATGATATTCTTCCACATCATCTGGAATTTGCTTTTGACTGAATGTCTTCTCGAAGTGCTCTCGCTGCGCAAGCGCTGCGCGTGATCCGTAAAACTGCTTTACGATTTCACTGGCGAGACGAAGCTTTGCTTCGCGAGGATGCAAAATTTTTATTTCTGCAAGGTCAAAATCCGTCAGCAGTTCATAATAACGCAGCATCAAGGTGTCACTGATTGACATTATTTTCCCGAAAATTTCTTTGGGTGGCTCATTGATGCCGATGGTATTGCCGAGAGATTTACTCATTTTTTGAAGACCGTCAGTCCCTTCCAATAACGGTGTCATAATCACGACTTGCGGCTTTAAACCAAAAGCCTCCTGCAATTGGCGTCCCATGAGCAGATTAAATTTTTGATCAGACCCGCCAAGTTCCACATCCGCTTTTAAATGAACCGAATCATATCCCTGTAAAAGCGGATAAATAAATTCCAACAAGCTGATTTCGCGCTTTTCCTCAAAACGCTTTTTGAAATCCGAACGCACCAGCATTTGGGCAACAGTTAAATGCGCACAAAGTTCTAAAACTTGCTGCGCAGTCAATTTTGCCAGCCACTGGCTATTGAAAACCACTTTGGTTTTTTTGGAATCTAAAATTTTAAAGACTTGCGCTTTATAAGTCTTGGCATTGTGTGCGATCTGTTTGGCATCCATTTTGGGGCGCATCTGATCTCGCCCGGAAGGATCACCGACTTGAGCTGTAAAATCGCCGATAAGGAAGTAAACTTGATGACCCATATCCTGAAATTGTCGCAACTTTTTTAAGAGAACATAATGGCCAAGATGGATATCGGGGGCAGTAGGATCAAAACCTGCCTTGATGGACAGCGGCTGCTTATGCTTTTGACTCCACTTAAGTTTCTCCTCAAGCGCGTCGGGATTAATGAGCTCGGCTGTCCCACGGGCAATTTTGGTAATTATATGGGGGAGTGACATGAAAAATAAAAGAAACACCCCACCTTCGATTAGTGCGGTGGCTCTTCCCTTGCTATTTTGATCCTAATGATGATGATTAACGAGGCTTAAGATAACCTGGCACTGACGCCAATCTTCATTTGTTCGACATCAACTTTAATAATCTTCACACGAAGTTTTTCGCCAGGTTTAAGCGCTGCAGCTTTTTCTTTGTCGATTTCCGAAGAATACACCAAGGCTTCAATTTCATCCTCTAGTTTCACAAAAACACCAAAATTGGAGTTCAGGACAACCTCAGCGTCAACTTCGGCGCCAATAGGAAATCGCTCGGCGATTTTTGACCAAGGATTCGGCGTTAATTGTTTCAACCCCAAAGTTATTTTACGGTTTTCGCCATCCACCGCAATGATCGCAACTTCCACTTCCTGACCTTTTTTCAAAACATCCTGGGGATGATTAATCTTTTTTGTCCAAGACATATCGGACACATGGATCATCCCTTCGAGTCCTGACTCTAATTCCACAAAAGCGCCGTAGTCGGTAAATCCCCGGACAATCCCCTTGACCTTCGAACCCACCGGGAATTTGACTTTGGCTTCTAACCAGGGGTTCATTTCCAGTTGCTTCATGCTGAGTGAAATGCGTTTAGAATCTTTATCGACATTGATAATTTGCACCTCGACAATATCGCCGAGTTTAAATATTTCCTGCGGATTAACCATTTTTTTCTGCCAGGTGATTTCGGAAGAATGAAGCAGACCTTCAATCCCTCGATCAATTTCCACAAATACACCGTACGGCATGATATTGACAATTTTACCTTTGACTTTGGAGCCGGCCGGAAATTTCTGATAAACATCATCCCACGGGTTGGCAAGAATCTGCTTTAATCCCAGAGAAACTTTCGCATTCGCCTTATCAAAATCTAAGATAAGAACCTCAATTTTATCCCCGATGGCAACAACTTCTGATGGATGATTAATACGCGACCAGCTTATATCCGTAATGTGCAAAAGCCCATCCACTCCCCCCAGATCAATAAAGGCGCCAAAATCGGTGATCCCCTTGACGGTTCCTTTACGGCGTTGACCCTTTTCAAGTTCGGTCCACAATTTTTCCCGGACCTGTTCCTTTTCTTTCTGAACAATATCCCGTCTAGAAAGAATCATGTTCCGTCGCTGTTTATTCAATTTGGCAATTTGAAAACTGTATTTATTGGACATGATTTCCTGCGTATGGACACCGCGGAAGGATGATAAGGACATAGGCAAGAAGGCATCGATACCATTCACATCCACCATATAACCGCCCTTGACTTGTTTCAGGACGCGTCCTTCGACAATATCCCCCTCATTAAGTTCTTCTCCAACATTCATCCAGCCCTGCATTTTTTCGGCTTTCGTACGGGAAAGAATGATACGGCCATCGTCATCCTCGATGGTTTCAATCAATATATCAATCGTTTGGCCAACTGCCAAATCATCGTGGTTGCGGAACTCTTCAATCGGAATAAATCCTTCAGATTTAAATCCAATGTCAATGACGGCCTCTTTCGTATTAAATGCCACAACCGTTCCTTTCACAATATCTCCCTCTTTAAAATCCCGAAGGGTATTGTTGTACAGCTCAGTCATTACTGATTGTTTGCTATCACTCATACTATTTTAAGCCTCTCTTATTCTAGAATTTTTAGATTGGGGGGATATTGAGAAAACCCAGCCAAAATCTAAAGCAGTCAATTATCGCAAAATAATTTATTTTGTCAAATAAAATCTTTTTTACCTTTCCTTTTTCCTTTTACCTTTTACCGAATTTTCTATAAGCAGCAAACCCTCTAAAAATGATGGGCTTAGGAATTTATCACCGGAGGGGTGAGGGCGTAGATATCATTGACAATTTGGTTTGTCATTTCTTGGTAAGAGCCAGGGTTATGAAAGGAGATAGGCTTTCCATAAAAAACCGACACCTTTCGCCGCAGGGGTATTTTTTGCCCTGGGGCTAAGACTTGGTCCGACCCAATAATATAAGCTGGAATCACCGGAACACCGCTTTTGGCAACAATAAATCCAATGCCAGGATGATTTTCTTTACTTTCCACTTTGCGCGTGCCTTCCGGAAAAATAAGCAGGGGATGACCTTTTTTTAAACGGCGGATAGCTTCCTTAAGCGCCCCTACATCCGCCGAATCCCGACGAATGGGAAAGGCACCTAAGCACATGAGCAAAGCACCGAAAATTTTATTCGTAAAAAGTGCTTCTTTGGCCAAAAAATTTAATTTGTGCTTCGTGGATAAGCGCAGGATAACTGGATCCAGGTTGCTGACATGATTACTGGCCAGGATATAAGCCCCCTGCTGAGGAAGATTTTCCAGGCCGTGAGAAAAAATTGGAAAAAAAATTTTACTGCAAAAAAGGGAAATGTAATATGCTGTCCAGTAAACCATGCTATCGCTTCTTAAGCAGCGACTCGCCGTATTTGATAAGCTGCTTAGCGCGGGTTATAGATTTCGCCTCTGAATAAGCGCGTATCAGAGGTTCTGTCCCGGATGGCCTCAACATAAGCCAGCTCTCATCGTCACAGATGAGTTTCACCCCATCGAAATCTTTTATTTCCACAACCTTCCTGCCCAAAAGTTTTTTTGTCCTCTTAAATGCGTCGAGGTCAAATTTCGCACCGGGACGCATTTTAAAATCAAACCGCTCATAGTAATACCGGTCAAATTCGTTTTCCATTTCCGCGATGATTTTTTTAATATTTTTATTCTCGGTAACCATCATTTCCAAAAGCAGCAAACCGGCCAGTGTCCCATCGCGCTCCGGGATATAATTGGGAAGCCCCATGCCGCCCGCCTCTTCCCCGCCAGCAACAATTTTTTCCGTTACCATCAGTTCTGAAATATACTTAAATCCCACCGGCGTTTCATACAGTTTCAAACCCAGCTTTTTAGCAATATGATCGAGCATGGTTGTCCCGCAAATTGTCTTGACCACTCCGCCTTCTTGATGGCGGTTCTTAACAAGATGAAGGATCAACAAGGCGAGAATTTTTTGCGGATGAATAAATTCTCCACCGGGCGCAATAGCCGCGATGCGATCAGCGTCTCCGTCCAAAACAAGCCCCAAATCAAATTTTTCCTGCTTCACCCGTTTGATAGTTTTCTCTAAATATTCAACGACCGGCTCGGGTTTCCCTCCGTCAAAAGAAGGGTTCACGTCATCCCGCATTAATGATAAACGGATCTTTGTCCCTTCTAAAATCCGCGCTATAAGGCCATTGCCACTGCCATGCATGACATCCACTAAAACTTTGAAATTAGAATTCTTAATTCCCTTGAAATCAATATAATTGCGGATAAAGGCTATATAGTCATTTTTATAATCATGTAAAACAATTTGCCTCTGGTTTTTGGCCTCATCGAAATCCATGGTCTTAACCTCAGTCTGATACAAATAATCCTCGATTGTATCCGTAACGTCCTTGGACGCGCCACCGCCTTGGCCGGTTTTAATTTTTATGCCGTTAAATTTCCCTGGATTATGGCTCGCGGTAATCATGATACCGGCAGCACATCCATTACGGATAACGCCAAAACTTAAGGCGGGTGTCGGAATCGCACCATCCGAAATGTAAACTTCAATATTGTTGGCGGCGAGGACACAACTGACAATCCGTGCGTATTCTTCAGACAAAAAACGGGTATCATACCCCACGGCCACTCGTTTGGCTGCAGCAGAGGCTTTTTTACGCAAATGCCGATTGACCCACTCACTGATCCCCTGGGCCACAATTGCCACATTTTTAAAAGTAAAATTATCCGAAATAACCCCTCTCCAACCATCAGTGCCAAATTTAATTTCAGTATTTATTTGTTCCGGCATGACACTCCTCCCTATGCAATATATAGATGATGTTTTTTGATGTAGAAATATACCCGATCAGGGACAAAATACTTAATCGATCGGCCTTGCATTACCCGGGTTCGCAAAAATGACGAAGCAATATCAATATCCGGCATCGCCACGTATTTATACGCAATCCTGTCTTCTCTATATATATAGCCTGGCCGATTGACCACAACAAATGTCACTGACTCTAAAATTTGGTCAATGTGTTTCCAGCTTCTTAATCCGGACAAGGCATCTGCGCCGATGATAAAAAAGACTTTTGTTCCTAACGGATAACTTTTTTGAAAATAACGAATCGTGTCAATACTATAGGATCTGCCTTCCTTCTTAATTTCAAAATTGGAAGCTGCAAATCCCGGATTGCCTTGAATCGCCAAACGCACCATGGCATAACGGTGCTTGGCCAAAGCGAGATTTCTGACTTTTTTATGCGGTGGGACGTTGGAAGGAATAAAAATAATTTTATCCAATTCCATCCGTTCCATGGCAACCTGCGCCATGGTCAAATGGCCGATATGAATTGGATTAAAAGTTCCCCCCAATAAACCTATCCGTCTCACGTTCGGATCTGTCCTTTGCCAAAAACTAAATATTTATAGGTAGTTAATTCTTCTAAAGCCATGGGGCCTCGGGCATGCAGCTTATCCGTGCTAATTCCAATTTCCGCACCAAATCCAAATTGATACCCATCGGTAAACCGGGTTGAGGCATTCACATAAAGACAAGCTGAATCCACTGACTTTAAGAATTCCTCCGCTTCTTTTTTATTCTCGGTGACAATGGCATCGGAATGGTGCGAACCATAACGATTAATATGCGTGATGGCTTCTTTTGTATTATCAACGACTTTCACCGAAAGGATGAGGTCAAGATATTCGGTCTCCCAATCTTTTTCCGTGGCCTTTTTGATGTCTCCTTTAATAATACGGCGCGTGATGGGGCAGCCACGGATTTCTACCCCTGCCCTTTTTAAGGCATTCGCCATAATCGGCAAAAAACGGATTGCGGCAGTTTTGTGCACTAACATGGTTTCCATCGCATTGCAGACCCCAGGCTTCTGCACCTTGGCGTTATAACAGATATTATGCGCCTTATTGAGATCCGCATGCCCACTGACATAAACATGGCAGATCCCTTTATAATGCTTGATGACTGGAATGCGTGAATGTGCGGCCACAAATTCAATCAATTCCTCACCACCTCGCGGGATAATCACATCAACATAGTTATTTAACTTGAGTAACGCATTTACGGCCTCACGATCCACGGAAGAAATTAAATGAACAACCCTTTGCGAGATGCCGCTTCCCTGCAAAGCATCGCGCAACACTTGAAATATCGCTTTGTTAGAATAGAATGCCTCGCGTCCGCCTTTTAAAATCACGGCATTGCCGGATTTTAAACACAAGCCAATACAATCGCTGACCACATTCGGCCGCGATTCAAAAATAATCCCGATAACCCCAATCGGAGTGCGAACCTTTTTGATTACCAAACCATTGGGCCGTTTAAAGGTGGTTATCACTTCGCCAACCGGATCTTTAAGCTGAGCCGTTGCGGTAAGGCAATCAGCCATTTCCTGGATAACTTTAACATCGAGCCGTAAACGATCAACAAGAGCTTTGTTATAAGTTTCTCTTTCCGCGGCCTTAATATCTTTTTTATTTTCGGCAATAAGATAATCCTTACGATCTAAAAGCGCCTTCGCCATTCTACGGAGCGCTGCATTCTTGACAGGAGTAGGCGTTAAGGACAATTCATACGCGGCTTGCTTTGCGGCCTTAGCCATTTTCAAAATTTGATTTTTCACGCTTATAGGAATTTCTCTTATCTTTTGCTTAGCACCAGTTCATCACGATGGATGACTTCCATTTTACCCTTTT
The DNA here is from genome assembly GCA_964359575.1 of uncultured Planctomycetales bacterium. Classification (GTDB taxonomy): domain Bacteria; phylum Omnitrophota; class Gorgyraeia; order Zapsychrales; family GWA2-47-8; genus 2-02-FULL-48-11. Next base: position 8,901 of record CAYHTV010000040.1, on the reverse strand, counting down.
TATCTTCCGCTTTATGCAGATCAAAAATAGAATAGTTGATGACGCCGCGGGCGATTTCTTGATCATCACAATCATGAACAACGACAACGTCCTGCGCCTTAAAATGCCCTTCCCACGAAAGGACACCTGGCAAAAGCAGACTTTTGCCGCTTTCTAAGATAGCCTTTTTAGCACCGTCATCGATAGTGATCTTTCCTTTCGGTTTGGCCCCAAAAGAAATCCAGTGCTTGCGCGACAAAATCTTTTCTTCCTTTTCCATAAAAAAAGTGCCAATCCGTTCACCTTGCAGGACGCGGCTTAAGACATTTTCCATTTCTCCATTGGCGATAATGCATGGGATATTGGCATGCGTAGCAATTTTAATGGCCTGCAATTTAGCAATCATTCCTCCGCGAGAAATATTTTTTTTGTTCGTGCCTGAGGCCATGCTTTCGACCTCATGGGTAATTTCTTTAATCTCTTCAAACAGCTCCTTTTTGCCATCCTTAAGATCATACAATCCTTCCACATCGGAAAGAACAATTAGTAAATCGGCCTGAACTAATCCAGCCACTAACGCCGCCAATTTGTCATTATCGCCAAATTTGATCTCATCGGTCGAAATGGTGTCGTTCTCATTGATAACCGGAATCGCCCTTTGTTCCAAAATCGCCTGCAAGGTATTGCGGGCATTGAGATAACGCTGGCGATTATCAAAATCATCCCAGGTCAATAAAATTTGCGCGCATCGCGTCTTATATTTCTTAAAAAGATCAATGTATGTGCGCATGAGGATTCCCTGCCCTATCGCGGCCCGCGCCTGAAGCGATGCCAAATCCGCAGGCCGTCGAGATTCCTGCAGCTCCCCCATGCCTAAAACAATCGCGCCGGAACTCACCAGCACAACTTCAGTATTCTGCGCATGGGCCATACTGATTTGTTCAACCAACGAACGCAGATGCGCGGTGCGCGGGCGCATTTTATAGGTAGCGATCACACTCGATCCTATTTTGACAACTACCCTTCTCACTTGTCTAGGGAATTTACGTGACACAAAAGTTCTTTCATTCTAGCGATTAATTTCTCTAAGCCTTGCTTTTCTAACGCAGAAACAGCAAAAATCTCACCTTTAAATTTTCGCTTAAATTTTTTGAGATTGGCTGTAGCCTCCGGAAGATCCATCTTATTAGCGACAACAATAATTTTTTTAGCGGATAAGTCGTCACTGTAAGCCTCTAATTCATGCGTAATTTTTTTATAATCGTCATAAGGATCACGCCCCTCACTACCGGCCATATCAATCACTTGCACAAGAATTTTGGTGCGCTCCGCATGTTTGAGAAAACGATCGCCCAAACCCTTTCCTAAGGAAGCGCCCTCGATGAGGCCGGGCAAATCAGCCACAACACATTTAAAATCCTCTTGCTCAACAATACCTAAAATTGGCTGTTTCGTGGTAAAAGGATAACTAGCGATTTTTGATTTTACTTTAGAAATTGTAGAGATCAGAGTTGATTTACCCGCATTAGGAAAGCCAACCAAACCAACATCCGCAATAATTTTTAACTCAAGGTGGATGGTTCGTTCTTGGCCACACTCGGGGGGCCTGACGATCTTTCGGTGAGCATTCCCTATACCGCCTTGTCCGCCTTTGACAATAACCACGGATTGGCTGTGTTCCGTCAAATCCTTGATTAGCAATCCTGTTCTATAATCGCGGATGATGGTCCCGACAGGCACCTGCAAAATGCAATCTTTGCCATCACGGCCCTTTTTGCCCTTACTGCTAGCATGTCCACCGCTTTCAGCCGTGTAGTGCTGCTTGAACCGGTAATCTAAAAGTGTTTGAATCCCTTGATCCGCGACAATCGCGATATCGCCGCCTTTTCCGCCATCGCCACCGTCCGGCCGGGGATAACGCGTGAATTTGTCAGAATAAAAACTCTCACACCCTTTGCCCCCACCACCGGCCTTAACAAAGATCCTTGCTTCATCGACAAAAGCCATATCATTTTAATTCGCGGTAATTTGGGTAATGGTGAGTGCCGTCAATTTCGAGCGATGACCTTTGGTCCAAGCCGAATTCTTGCGGCGGCGATACTTATGGGAACGAATTTTTTCTCCCAGGACATGGCCATCTACCTTAGCCGTGATTTTAACATCTTTAAGATAAGGTTGCCCTACCCGGATGTCTTTCCCGTGAGAATAAAAAAGGATTTTATCCAAGTCAACTGTTTTGCCCTCTTGATTGTCAAGACGATTAACCTCGATCACATCGCCCTCAGTGATAGTGTACTGGAGAGAACCTATTTTCACAATGGCCTGCATATAACCCTCCTCAAATTGGCACTATTATAAAATCTCTAAAATAACCCAAAATCTTAAAATGTCAATATATAAATTTGCCTGCAGGGGGCTTATGATCTCAAGAAAACTCCTCACTTCGTTCGTCGTTAATTAATTAACCTTCACGCGGCCACGACCGGCGCAATAAGGACAGGATTCAAAAGCGATCGATTCCAACGTTTTTCCAGTTCTCGCACGGGTCATCTCAACCAATCCCAGCGAAGAAATACGGTTCACTTCGGTCTTTGCATAATCATGCTCGAGGGCCGACTGCAGAACTGCCAAGACTTTTCGTTTATGCTCTTCCCTCGTCATGTCAATAAAATCAATGACAATAATACCACCCAAGTCGCGCAAGCGCAACTGCCGGGCGATTTCCGGCGCCGCCTCCATATTCACCATAAAGGCCGCGTCCTCCGGAGAAGCCTTGGCCCGAAATTTCCCGCTGTTGACATCAACCACCGTTAACCCTTCGGTTGGCTCAATAACAATGTGCGCTCCGGATTTTAAAAAAACACGGGTATCATAAATTTTTTCAAGCTCTTTCGAAACATTCTTAAAATCGAATAATGACTGGCTGCCTTTGTACAATTGTACTTTATCGATCATTTCCCGCCCAATAAGGGTATGAACAAATTTCTTGAGTTTGATATATTCTTCGCGCGAATCGACCAGCATCGCCGTTACATCATCGCGCAAAAAATCACGGACAATTTTCCAAAGCAGGTCATACTCCTTATAAATCAACGTGGGAGCGGTTTTGCGTTCCGACAACTTAACGATCTGCTGCCATATCTTGACAAGAAATTTGGCATCGCGCAGCAGTTCTCGTTTCCCCTGCTCCAGAGAAACCGTGCGGACAATAAAACCGCCGTGCGGCGCAAAAGTAAACTCTAGGAGAGCTTCACGCAGACGCCTTCGTTCCTCAGGGTCTTCAATTTTCTTGGAAACACCATGGTGGGCGTCATAAGGCATGTAAACAATAAAACGTCCCGCCAAAGAAACATGCGTTGTCAAGCGCGCGCCCTTATTCCCAAAAGGTTCTTTGACGACCTGGACTAAGACTTCTTGGCCCTGCTTGAGCTGAGGAGGTTCCGTATTCGGTTTGGATTGCGGAGGCTGTTCGTTTTTATTATGAAAAATTTTGTTAAGAATCCGGCGGGGGCCGGAAACTTCTTCCTCAAGAAGAGGATTAACAGCATCAGTTAAGTAGAGAAAACCGTTGCGTTCCTGCCCAATGTTAACAAAAGCCCCGTTGATCGAAGGAAGGATTGATTCTACCCTCCCCTTGTAAACATTGCCCAAGATTGACTGATATCGGTCAACCTCGATATAAAAATCATCCAGTTTGCCATTGTTGAGAATCGCAACCCGCTTCTCGCCTGCTTGAATCTGTATAAGAATTTCTTTGGACACAATATCTCCTATCATCCCAGTTCTCCACTATAGTCTTAAGGGATCCGGAATAGTCCCTAATTTCTCCATTGTTAAATATTTTTATAGAGGAGTCGGGGATAAAAATGTGAATTATAAATGTGTTTAACCTGAAATCTCTTTTCGGTTCGTGAATGAAGGCTTCCATAACCATCATTTTTTAGGATTCCATTTCTTGACAAAAAATTTTTATTGCACGTCTGATTTTAACTCCGGGCTTACTTGCGCAGCATCCATATCCGGCGTGATAATGCGTGGTGTTAAAAAAATCAGTAAATCGGTTTTGACCACACCCTTTTCTTTCTTTTGAAAACCCAGACCAATAATCGGAATGTCGCCAAGAATTGGAATTTTCTTCCTCACATCGGTTATTTTAGTTTTAATCAGACCGCCGATGACCAGGGTCTCACCGTCTTTGACCATGACACGTGTTTTGACGGACTCATTGCTTAATCTGGGCAAAGAAGTACTCTCTACGGTAACAAAGTCCAAAATTTCCGTGATAGTTGGCTCAATATCCAGCGTCACATAGTTTTTATTATTCACATGCGGCGTCACATTAAAAATAATCCCTATGTCCTTATATTCCCATCCCGAGATTTGCAATCTGGCCTGATCTTCATTATACGTATAGGTCGGGATAGGATACTGGCTTCCCACATTGATCTTAGCGGGCTGATTATCAACGGTCACAATCCTGGGATTGGAAAGAATATTTGTATCCGTTCGTGTTCTCAGCAGTTCTAAAACCGCCTGCACTTGAGTAAAATTCAATGTCCCATAGGAAAACTCTGTGCTGCCGGCAGCCGGAATATTCGCGGGGGCGTATCTATTATCTGTATCCGTTGTGAATGGATAAATGATCGGGCGCTTTGCCCCGCTGATCGTGGCTTTCATCGTCCAATCGACCCCCAGATTTTCCTGACTATTAAGTGTTGTTTCAACGATCCTTGCCTCGATTAAGACCTGTGGTGTTGTCATATCTAACTTAGCAATGACCTCACCAATCAATTGAACATTATCCGGAATATCCTGAACAATAATCGTATTGGTTCTTTCATCATAGTTAATACTTCCACGATCCGTTTTCATTTTATCAATAGAGGCGATAATATCTTTCGCTTTCCCAAAATTAATAATAAAAGTCTTAGTGATCAAGGGGGTCTGCTCCGCTAATAAAACGGCATCCTCACGACGCTTTTTGAGATTGTCAATCGTCGTTACCGTGATAATATTCCCCTTGCGATCATAACTATAACCATATGTCTCCAAAATAACCCCTAAGGCCTGTTCCCAAGGGACATCTTTCAGCTGAATGGTCACCAGCCCGGTGACTTCCGGCCCAGCGACGATGTTGACGCCGCTTTTGTACGATAAAATACGTAAAACATTTTGAATATCGGCATCTCTAAAATCGAGACTCACCACTCCTGGAGGGGGAGAATCTGAACTGGCTAAATCATCCGCGATCGTTTCGGCGGAAGGCTGCTCTGCGGAGGCGGCTTCTTCGACAGGCATATCGTCCTGTGCATCAGGCATTTCACCCTCGGTCATATCCTCAGTTACTGCATTTGCTTGTGTTTCCAAATCAGATTCCTGAGCATAAACCCATGAGAAAGCAAATAAAACCGTGATGATTGCTACGGCTGCCTTCTTGGTCATTTTATTCCTCCTTTTTTAATTTAAGAATAAATCTTTCTTGTCCTTTAATGAGTACAACGGAACTGGGTGCAATCTCAGCTACCGAATATTGTCCGATCAAATCATTGAGTTTAACAACGACACCATTGATAATGGCCAAATTTCCTTCGCCTTTTGCTCCAACAATAATCCCTTCCAAGATCATGTCAGAAATAAATACTTCGGCATCGTAGTTCATAATACCGCCTGTTGATGTCACTAAAGGCCAAAGGGGATCCCGCTTGCTCTGATCATTATAAATAAATGGAGCTTCTTCTGACTGCGCCAAGGCAAGTGTCATAGAAAATAAAATAATTATTGTAATGGCCATAAAACGCTTCATCGTTATTCGCTCACTGGCTCTAAGACCACCGCCTGCAATGTCAATTTCACTGTATGCTTAAGTGTGTCTTGAGCATTCGCCAAAATAGAAAATTTTTCTACCGTTAAAGAAATATCACTATTTTCTACATCAGTCAAAAATCGCCCAAAATCATGATAGTTGCTGCGGGCATCAATCATGATCGGGAGAGAAAAATACTTACCCTCTTTGCCCTTCATAATAAGTTCTTGGTCGTCAAACATAGGCATAATCTGGTCGACACGGATATGATATTTATTAGCCAATTCCGAAATTCGCTCTAAAATAATCGGCACCTCCTCCTTACTTCTGATCTTGTCGCCGAGGACAGAAACCTTATCTTTCAAATTATTCACCTGGCCTTGATAGACATGCAAATTTTGAATATCCTCTTGAGTCTTCTTCAAATCCTGCGAGAGAACCATAATTTCCGGGCCTAATGTTCGTAAAGCCGTTAGCTGCGGCTGCATAATGATAAAATAATAAATGACAAAAATAACCGACAAAATCCCTCCCAGAATATAATTGCGATTCTTGTCAGTAATTTGAAAATCTCTGGGATTTTTTTCAGCCATGGCTATTTTACCTTCTGCACATTAGCGGTCATGGAAAAATCAGCGACCTCTACTGTTTTAATAGTCCGTCGCTGTATAGATCCTAATTCCAAATTGCTGAGATACCCGCCAAAATTCTTATTTTTCTTCAAACTGGCGGCGAAATCGTGCACACTGCTAATCTCATCTTTCCCTTTAGATACGGCACTGCCCTCAATCACCAAACGCTGTTTATTGCCTATCACACTTTTAAGCCAGATCCCGCGCGACAAGCTGTCACTGACGGCATTCAATTTTTCTGACCACTTGATTTTCTTGCCTCCCGTGATATCTTCGATCGATCTAATTTTAGCCTGCAGTGTCCGCAATTGATTAAGGACGGTATCGACCCTTGTCTTCATAGGAAGGATTTGCTCCCATTCGGTCTTCAAACGTTTGCACTGGGCGTATTTAGTAAAAATGGTGATCTGCAGAAGAATTGAAATCAATAGTAGAATCACAAAGAAGCCACCAACCAAGCCGATAATGATCTCGCGGGGGATATTGATTCCCCGGCCTAAAATGCCTCGGCCTTTGCGCTTTTTCTGTAATTGGGGTGGAACTAAATTAATTTCAATCATAGTGATACAAGGCTAAGCCCAGGGCCACGGACAAACGCATGGCGCTCTTTTTTAATTCTTCTTGTGAGATTTCCTCAGATACTTGAAATGTGCTTAAAGGATCCAGATGTTCTACCGGGATATCCAAATTCTTTGCCAAAAAATCCCGCATCCCCTCGAGCATCGAAGATCCGCCAGTTAAAAGCAGCTTGCTGATAGGCTGATTGCTTTCTGTTGTAAAATAATCAAATGACAGTCGCATCTCAGAAATCAAATTGGTTAACGATGAATCACATGCATTCAAGACATCTGTCAATTTATCCTGCGGCTGGCGTTTTAACTGTTCCGCATCCTGAACATTAATCCCTAAGGCATTACTAATTCGCTTATTGAGATCTTGCCCACCCAAAAAAATATCCCGGGTAAAGCGAGGCAGACGCCCCACCAAGATCGTTAAATTACTGACCGTTTCTCCCATGTCCAAGATCGCTACTACCTCAGAGGATGCCGGCGTGCTGCCTCCCAAGGCATACAGCACATTAGCAATAGCAATCGGATTTAAAGTAATAAAATCCACTTGCAACCCTAAATCCGTTAATAACTTAATCCGGGCATCAATAATTTCCTTTTTAGAAGCAGCAACCAGCACCGGTATTTTTTTATCTTTACCGCTTTCATCAAGGATGTAGCAATCGGTATAAATTTGATCCTGAGCAAACGGAAAATATTTATCCGCCTCGATGGCCAGAGATTTCCTTAAATCGTCAATGGGCAGGCGCGGCATCGTGACACAGCGGATCAATGTCCCCTTGCCAAAAACCGATGTATACGGAGATCGGGTATTTTTTCTAACTTTTGTGAGGACAGCCTTGACCGCTTCGGCCATATTGCCATTGAGGACAGGCTCAATCGCAAAACTGTTTAACTGGAAAGTATTACCCGCCTTAGAAATCTCCACCATCTTACAGGAATGAAAACCAATGTCGATACCTGTGGAGAAGGTCCCTTCTCTCTCAGGGAGCAACTTTTTAACGAGGGATAAATACTGCTCTAATAATTTCTTTGAGGATATGCGTTCCATGGCCATTTTCATTCAATAGTAAAATTTATTTTAGCAAAATTCGTGTTATTAAACGAGATAAATCATCAAATTTTTTCAAAATTTTTGCAATTGTTATTTGACTCTCTGCTGAACCTCTCCCCAAAAAATCTAATACAAACGTGATAAGTTTTGTTACATATCTCTGCGCAAAATCCGCTGTGGAATGTAACTTTTCCAAGTACGTTTGTATTATGGGCCTTTGTACAACTAAAGAAAAAAATTTGGATTTATCATTGAGGAGACAAAGGCCAATATTGACTACCTCAATTCTTTTGGTTCTACAAAGGTCAATAGAACCCCCAACTGCCAAATTATTGTGGCAAGTTTATTTCATGAATCGGCAACTGGTAAATAACCTCTACTGGCTCCTTTATTGGGCGATCGGTTTGAGTGGTGGCGAGCAATTTATTTTCAGGGTCTTGATCTGAACTGACAGGTGAATTGTGAACAACAGCTTTTTCAACCATGAATTTTTCTTCAACAATAACCCTCTCTTTCGACTGCGTAACCATAGGCTTACTGGAATCTTCTAACGCACGCTTGATCCAATTATTTGTAACAAACATCCCAACAGCCAAAATAGAAAATAGAATAATAAAAAAAATCATTTTACTATTTTCGTTTCCTTTAATCATAAACTATACCCCTTTCAAAAAAACTCCTCACTTCGCTCGTACCTTCTTTGCTGTATGGCTTTCCTAAAATTTTAGAGGAAGCCATTACTGTGCCGACTTCTTCTAATTCTTTAGGAAAGTCGGCCTGCATAGGAAAGGAGTTTTTAGCAGCTAGTGTAGCCTTGCATTGAAAAAGACACATCTTGATGGTCAATTATCGTCGGATAATGAT
>CAYHTV010000039.1:0-16153 GCA_964359575.1 uncultured Planctomycetales bacterium | reverse complement strand
GATCCATGTCTCTTACAGTTTTCCTCGTCGAAATTATTCATATTAATTTGGACGTCCTAAGAAAAATTTGCTTCATTGTACATGAAATAAAAGCGGGATTCAATATAGTTTTTGAGAGTTTTAAGGCTGTTTTGAGAGCTCAAAATTATAGGAATTCAATGGGTTAGAAAAATTTAACCTGTAAAGGGCCGATTCTCAAAACGGCAGGTGCGGTTTCTTCCAGCATTTTTAGCGATATACAATGCTGCATCAGCCTTTTCGATGAGCTGGGCAGCATTTTTTGCATCTTCCGGAAAGACTGCCAAACCAATACTCACCGTGACACTCACGGCTGTATCATAAGCTTGGATCGTGGTATGTTCGGTAGCTAGACGGATACGTTCTGCCACAAAACCAGCCCGCTGTCTGTCGGTATCCAGAAGAACAACGGCAAATTCTTCTCCGCCATAACGGCCGACAATATCAATCCCACGGACATTTTCTTTAATAATGGCGCCTATTTTTTGCAATATCCAGTCTCCCACCATATGCCCATATTGATCATTGAATTGTTTAAAATAGTCGACATCAATCATCAAAAATGAAACCGGAATCTTACGGTTCTGCGCTCTTTGGAATTCCTCTTGAAAACGCTCCCCAAAATAGCGGCGGGTATGCACCCCGGTGAGGCTATCGGTTAAGGCCAAACGCTCCACCTCCTCATAGAGTTTAATGCGCCGCAAAGCCAAGGCTAATTGATGACCAAGGATTGCCACTTTATCCCGATCAGACTCAGCCAGATTCTCGATGGCCAAAAACCCTAATAAGTGCTCTTTACTCTGCAGCGGAAATAAAAAATAATTAGGCAACACCCCCATCTGGCTGATTTCGTCAGGGCGCGCCTCTAAAAACCGGCAATCCGTGAAACTCGCCCTCGCCTTTAATCTTTTCTTAAAAACTTCAAAAGTCTCCACGGCATCAAAACTTTGAGTGATCTGCCGCGTAATATCATAAAGCGTAAATATTTCTTCAGTTTGATTTTGCATTTTTTCCTTTTGTAAATGAATCTCGGCTTCTTTTTTCTGCAAATCTTGATAAGCCGCTTTTGCCTGTGTGAGCGGCGCGCTTGCCTCCTTTTCCTGCTCCTGATAAATAAAATCTACGGCGTAAAGAAACAACGCCAAAAATATTAAAATCGCCAGAAACATGATGATCATGCCCTAAGCCCCCCGCACCTTGTTTCTTCCCATTTGCTTTGCTTTGTAAAGCGCCTCATCGGCTTTATGGATCAATTCTTCGCGGATCCGGGCATCGCCTGGGAAAGCGGCAACTCCGATAGAAACCGTAATGGCGGTTTTTTCTCGCCGGAGGACAACTCTTTGATTCTCGATTCTTTTACGAACTTTGTCGGCCAAATCCAGCGCCTTCGCTTTGCTGCAATCCGGCAAAACAACCGCGAATTCTTCTCCGCCATACCGGCACACGAGATTTCCCGCCTCTTTAAAAAAATCAGATAAAATCATGCCGACATTCTTTAAAACAATATCTCCAGCCATATGGCCAAAACGATCGTTGTAATCCTTAAAATGATCCAGATCAATCATCAGGAATGACAACTCTTTTTCCCCGCGCAATTCCCGCGATATCTCCTGGGCAACCCTTTCCAAAAGATACCGCCTTAGATACAAACCCGTCAGCCCATCGTGAATGGCCAAATCTTGAATACGCTCATACAACTGCGCGTTTTCAATCGCTACCGCCCCCAGGCTTCCCATCGTCATTAATACCCGCAAGTCCTCCGTTGTAAAATTCTTCTCCTGCGGGCTGTCGACCCGCAGCAACCCTAAGGTTTTGTTATGAATCGTCAAGGGAATACTAATAACGGAGCGGATCGTCCGCTGATCCTCAAGGGCAATTTTATCCATATCAAAACGAAAATCACTGCGGGCATCTTCGATCAAAAGCGGCTGCATCGCCTTGATGACCCATTGATCAAAAATATCCCCCTTTTTATTTTTGAGATTAATCTGCATCTGGCCCTTTTGGGAAAAAGAAAGTCCCAGCTCACCGGTCTTAGACTGAAACAAATATAGGATAATCGTGATGTGCGCTTGAGCGAATAACCGGCCGACCTCCGAGGATAAAGTATTGGAGGTGTCAGCGATAGTCAGGCTAAGGCTTAACTTCTCGATGACATTCTTAAAATTCAAATAATTAAGAATCTTCTCTTGAAAGGCATGGATACTTTTTTGCTCTTGAATGATCTGCGCTTCCAGTAGATTGATTCTTTCCAGATAATCCTGTTTTTCTAAATCGATTTCAGTTTGTCTTCGCACGAAACGGATGTGGATAAAAGACAAAACACCCAAGCTGATTACCAGGGCAATAACCAGCGGAAAGAAGAATTTCATATGGTGCCGCGTTGCGTAGACAAAAAAAACCAACAGAAGAAGAATAAGACAGGCAGCAAGAAGCGGAAGTTTAAATGATGGTTGTTTCGGTTTCCTTATCAAAAAAGTGCACCTTGCTCATATCAAAAACCAGATCCATGTCACGATTGACTTCCGGCCGATTATGAGCCCCCACGCGCGCGATAAACTGATTTTTCCCGGAATTCAGATAAAGAAAAACTTCCGAACCCATGGGTTCCACGACTTCACAGGTGGCTTGGATAGTATTTTCTGGAGGAGCGACCGACACGAAGAGTTTATCATAGACGTCTTCGGCCCGAATCCCAAATATGATTTCTTTGCCTTCATAGGGAGCGATGATATTATACATTTCTTCAACGAGTTTAACCCGAAATTTCCCCTCGTCAAAATAATATTTCCGCTCTTTTTTGATAACGCGCCCCTGCATAAAATTCATGGGCGGCGAGCCTATGAAACTGGCGACAAATTTATTCGTTGGCTTATCGTAAATAGTAATCGGATCCGCGCACTGTTGAATCTTTCCGTCTTTCATAACCACGATCCGATCGCCGAGCGTCATCGCCTCCGTCTGATCGTGGGTCACGTAAATGAAAGTCGTTTGCAGCCGCATGCGCAGCTTATGGATTTCGGTGCGCATCTGCACGCGCATTTTAGCGTCCAGATTGCTTAAGGGTTCATCAAACAAAAAAGCCAACGGCTTGCGGACAATCGCCCGGCCCAAGGCCACCCGCTGGCGCTCTCCGCCGGAAAGCTGCCGGGGCTTGCGGTCTAATAACTTTTTGATGCCTAAGATTTCCGCCGCCTCACCGACGCGGCGCTGAATTTCCACTTTGGGATATTTGCGCAATTTGAGCCCGAAGGCCATGTTCTCAAAAACCGACATGTGCGGGTAAAGGGCATAATTTTGAAACACCATCGCAATATTGCGGTCTTTGGCAGGAACGTCATTGACCATCCGATCGCCAATCCAGATTTTTCCCTCCGAGACATCCTCAAGACCGGCGATCATGCGCAAGGTGGTGGATTTGCCGCAGCCGGAGGGGCCCACCATGACGAGAAATTCTTTATTCTCAATCCCTAAGTAGACGTTATCAACCGCCTTAACATCGCCTTTATAAACTTTGGAAACGCTGCGTAGACTTATTTGGGCCATACTCAATCTTTTTTTATGGTTAAACTGTACCTATTGTATTAAAAATTACGCTTTTATGACAATCCTTTTTTCTCAATCATTCCTCAATCATTCGAAATTCACTCTACCCCATTTTTCTCCCTGACCTTACAAAAATAAAAGACAGCAATAATAAAAAACACACCTGCACTTATTCCTCCAGCCAAACTTTCCTTTGAACAGCCCTTCCAATGAAAAACTTTAATTAAAGCGAGCGGGATAACCGCAAAAATAATCAGAGAAGCCCGCTCTCGGAGTCATACTCGCGGGCCGTGTAAGTATGAGGATTCAATAGCGTTCCCGTCTGGCTAACAATGTTGCCGAAACTATCTTTAACGCGATGTGTGCTTAAGAGGCGTTTCAACTTTGCGAAGATTAAAATTATATCTTTTTTTTATTTCCTCATAATTTCTTCGGCTATACGCCCTTCTTTCTTCTGCTGTCATATTCTTTGTTTCTTCATAGACAGCGTTTTTCCAATCCCAGACTTCCTGTAATGATTTATCAACTTTCATCGGTAATCACCCCCATGGGCGTTGTTATTTCGATTAATTTTTTATAGCCTTGCTCCAGATTAACCATGTAAAATAATTCTTCTTTTTTGACATTCGCTAAATGTTTGTAATTCCATGAGACAATGACGTCCATCTCGGCCACCGTTGCCACACCGACGTGCATCGCGTCTTCTTTCTTCTTCGCGGGCACAATCCCTCTTTCAATATATCTTTCGGCCAATATCTCGACTTCCTCATTGACCTCGATATCCTGTGGCGAACATTTTTCAATCAAGGACAACAATCCCGTCTTCTTTTTTTCCGGCGCTTTAATAATTTCATCCACCACAACCTTCGAGATATAAATATCGTAGGCTCCTTTAAACACCAGATCAAAAAATTCTTTCGTGATCTCTTTTTTCTCCGGTGCGTCATCCGCAAAATAAAAATTCCATACTGATGTCTCTAGATATAATTTAAGTTTCCTCAAGACCTTCTCCTTCCCAAAGCATACCATATCCAGTGAAGTCCATACGGATCCGTATAATTCACCGGATTATTTTTTGCATACGCATAAAAATTAATATCCCCTCCCGCCAGCCCCACCGGATCCTCCTGCAAAAACCTTCCTATCCTCGGATCATACGTCCGGGCGCGGTAATGCATGAGGCCGCTCTCGGAATCATACTCGCGGGCCGTGTAGGTATAAGGATTCAATAAGCCGGTCCCTCCCTGCATCAGCTTCCCAAAAGAATCATACAAATAACTCACGACCGTTATACCATTCGGATCGGTTATTTCCGTCACTGAGCCGAGACCGTCGGCGTGGTAAACATAACGCTCGGATGACTCAAAAGCACCATTCCCATTCACATCCCGCTCCATCATCATCGGATCATCGATCCCCGGGCCGTGCGTGTAACGCGCCAGCAGTTTATTAGTGCCGTCAAATTCCAAAACAATATCCTCCTGGTCGTAAATGTAGCGCGTCGTCGCAGGGCTGCCGCCAGCAGGCGTGACTGTCTTTTGAAGCCGCAGCCCCAAACCATCATCGTGGGATGATTGTTCAATCCACAACATTTACTTTTGTTTTAATTTTTTTAATTTTGTTTTTATCATTGCAATATTCGTTTCTTTCGATTTCCTGATTTCAAGTTCTAAATATTTCTCAAAATATTTTATAGAATCTTCAACCATCCCTAATCTCTCATATAAAAATCCCAACCCCATATAAGGATCTGGGAGTTTTGCTTCTTTAACTATTGAAGTGATATAGTTTTTCTCTGCTAATGTAAATTCTGACCCTAAAAAATAAGTGTCTCCCAATCTTGAATAAGCCAAAGCTTCATCAATTTTATGCTCTCCACTCTCTTCAATTAATTTAATGGCCTGTTCATAGTGTCCAATAGAAAGCCCTCGACACTGTAATTCTCCAAAAGTTTCAGCTAACTTTAAATGTATTTCATACGAATTTGGATTAAAAAAATTAGACTGATATAAATAAGGGATCGCCTCTTTGTACATTTTTTTAGTCAATAATTGTTCACCTTGTAAATACAATGGTAAAAATTTGTCCTTTTGTAGTAGCACAAATAAATAATAGGAAGCTAAGCAGCCAAGAGTAAAACCTAAGACTAATATTAATAAAAATTTCTTTTTCATAAAAGACCATTCTAATGCTATCTGGGTATATAAATAGGCGTCCATGCACATTTAGCGCATGACGTAAACCACTTCTCAGCAATTTTAGGATCTTTAGCAGCGGCCCCTCCTATTCCACATTTCAATATAGCTTCGCTTTCATACTGTGCATTATATTTATCCATAAATTTAAAGTTCGCTTCAAAGGACTCACACCCTTGAGCCTCCTTACTGCATCCTTGCAATTCCTTAGCAAATTTACTGTTATAGTAGGAACATTTAATACAATCCAAAACACCTTCTCCTTGCGGATCATCCAAATTAATTGGATTGTTAAAAACATAAATGTACGGATGCAAGGCACTGGGAAAACGACGTAAAGTGGGAGTAAACCATTCTAAAGAAAAACCTGAATTATATTCTCTTATATTTATCCTGGGATTTAAAATCGGATCCTCCTGCAAAAATCTCCCAATACTCGGATCATACGTCCGGGCACGGTAATGCATGAGGCCGCTCTCGGGGTCATACTCTCTCGCCGTGTAGGTATAAGGATTCAACAATCCGGTCCCTCCCTGCGCAAGCTTGCCAAATGAATCATAGAGATAACTCACTATCGTCATTCCATTCGGATCCGTTATTTCCGTCACTGAACCGAGACCGTCAGCGTGGTAAGCATAACGCTCGGACGGATCAAAAGCACCATTCCCATTCACATCCCGCTCCATCATCATTGGATCATCAACCCCCGGGCCGTGCGTGTAGCGGGCAAGCAGTTTGTTCGCAGTACCAAATTCCAGCACAATATCTTCCATAGTGGAACGCTGGGATTGGGTTAAGTTATTCACTAGATTAAAATTATCTGACATAATTTTCGTTTCCCTTAATTTATTCTATTTTATTTTTCATAAACAACTTGCGATTTAGTTCTTTTAAGTTTGTCATAAAATCCTCGGGCTTTTTGCTCATCATACCATGGTGTCCCTTTCTGAGAATAAATGGTGAATAAATCATTTGCGGCGAATAAATTTCCATGTTCTAACGCCCTTTCAAACCAATAAATTGCCTTTTCAAAATTCTGTGTAATTCCAGACCCTGTTTGATAACATATAGCTAACCAACGCATGGCTTCAGCATCGGCATCCTCTGCATCTTTTTGAAAAAATTTAACTGCTAACTCATAAAATTTTTTTGATTTATCGTGATTTTTAATTTTAATTTCCATACCTTTAATATCCATCCCCGGTTCATAAATAAATCCTAACCAATAAAAAGATACAGCGTCATTTTGCTCAGACGCTTTTGTAAACCAAAAAATGGATTTATTGATATTAATGTTGACTCCTATACCTTGCAAATAAGATTCCCCTAAAATTCTTTGAGCTTTTGAAAAACCATTTTGAGCTAACGGAATTAATATTTTTAATGCTTTTGCATATTCTTTTTTTTCTTGAAGCTTTAAAGCGTTTTTAAATTTAAATTCTATTTTATTCATACTCGTCTTAGGGCAAAATGGTTCCTGGAACCCAATCAACTTGTTCAGGACATTCTTGATTAGCCGGAACAAAACGATGAATAATATGTTGTCCCGCATCAGTTTTACAAGCATAAACACATTGTTTCATCCCTTTAGGTACGCCGGACCATTTATCTGTTTTAATAGCAATCCTTTTACATCTCAGGTCCTTATTGCATTTATCGGGTAAATTAAAATTAGAATTAGCTAGAATGGTACTAATAATTGCTACACTCGTAATAGCTGCAACGCAATAAGGATTACTCAAACAGGGTATTGGGACTGTCATTGGCACTGCAACCTGCTTTCCAAATGGATCCGTATAATTCACCGGATTATTTTTTGCATACGCATAAAAATTAATATCCCCTCCCGCCAGCCCCACCGGATCCTCCTGCAAAAACCTTCCTATCCTCGGATCATACGTCCGGGCGCGGTAATGCATGAGGCCGCTCTCGGAATCATACTCGCGGGCCGTGTAGGTATAAGGATTCAATAAGCCGGTCCCTCCCTGCATCAGCTTCCCAAAAGAATCATACAAATAACTCACGACCGTTATACCATTCGGATCGGTTATTTCCGTCACTGAGCCGAGACCGTCGGCGTGGTAAACATAACGCTCGGATGACTCAAAAGCACCATTCCCATTCACATCCCGCTCCATCATCATCGGATCATCGATCCCCGGGCCGTGCGTGTAGCGGGCCAAAAGTTTATTCGTGCCATCAAACTCCAACAAAATATCCTCCTGGTCGTAAATGTAGCGGGTCGTCGCAGGATTTCCGCCGGCAGGCGTGACTGTCTTTTGAATCCGCCGTCCCAAACCATCGAATTTATACTGACCGCTGCTTGCACCATTCGAAAAACCTATTAATTGATTTTCTGGATTGTAAGTATAACTTGTCACAGCACCACCCGCTTTCGGTGTCCTATTCTGCTGATTCCCATTCGCATCGTAGGTATACGTAAACGTCCCATCATCCATCAAACGATTGGCTGCATCATAAATTCCAGTTGCCGGATTGCGATTGCCCACCGGATCGTACTGATAATTTTCCGTAGAAATCGTCGGATGGGTCGCCTGGGTCAGGCGATTCAGTAAATCATAACTAAAATTATTCAATCCATTGGTAATGATAAAACTCGGCCGGGTTTCGGTTAACGTCTGCCGATTGCCTACCGGATCAGGGGCATAATTAAACTGCGAAATCAACTTACTCGTTGGTACATGGGTGTGTATGATGGTATTAATTTCACTCGCCGTGTTGTAGGTCGTAACCGTACGCGTTTGATTCGCAAAATCGACTTGCTTGCGCCGAGAAAGAACATCATGCGTTAAATCAATCAACTGATTCGCTAAAGTATTGGTGAATTTATCCAATCGATTGAGATTATCCGGTACATAAGATAACGAAGTAATTGTTGTATTCGTTGGATTTTGTTTAGCGCTCATTGTCAGACGATTGCCGTTCTTGTCATATGCGTAGGTGATCGTCACATCCGGCTGATTGGGACTGCCGGTTGTCTTGGCGGTTGAAAGCTGATCAAAGCCATCGTAGACATACGTCAAAACCGCATCCGGGCTCGTCACCTTGGCTAAATTGTCATTGTCGTCTTTCAAATTCCCGTTTTGGTTGTTGTCATAACCAAAACTCACAATCGTATTGCCGGGCGTGCCGGGCGCAGCGGGAAATTCTTTTTGGGTCAGACGATTAGCCACGTCATAGGTAAAGGTGAATATTTGGTTCTTGCGATCGGTATGCGTTTTCAAATTGCCATTCAAATCATGACCAAAGGTTTCGAAATTGCCCAGTGGATCAATCGTTTTCGATACGCGATTTATTTCATCATAAGTAAAACGCGTGATACCAGGCACTGATTTGGCATCAGTCACTTTAATAAGATTTGCCTGAGCGTCATAGTCGTAAGCTGTTGTCTTGGTATTCGCATCCGTCACAGTTTTTAAATGGTTCATCGGATCATACGTAAACGTCGTTACTTGATCGGTTGCAGGATTATTGTCGTTGCCTTCGGCAGTAGTGGTTTTAACATTCCCAACGCTGTCATAGACAAAACTCGTAATCCGGTTTAAAGGATCGGTCACCGCCTTTAGATTGGCGGTTAGAGAATCATAAATAAAGGTGGTTATGGTCTGCTCCGGAAGGTTTTTGGCGGCGGTTGTAGAGGTCAGCAGCCCCTTCACATTCGGCAGAGCCGGCTGATCGTAAATCAATTCGGTCACCGTGTTAGCGGCATCGGTAATCTTAATCGGATTGCCAAAGGCGTCATAATCAATTTTGGTCGTCACACCGCTGGCATTTTTGTTCCCATTAGGATCGAAGATCGTGGCAATCTGATTGTACGTTGGTTCATAAGTAAAAGTGGTTATTTTATCGTCACTGCCGGAGCCGTTGTTTCCTTCTTCGGTGATAGTCAAAAGATTCCCCTTTAAATCATAGCCCATAATCGTAACGGCACCGTTGGGTTGAGTGATCTTGGTGGCATTGCCGAAATTATCCCGCAGGATCGCAGTCACTCGCCCCAAAGAATCAGTGATTTGTGCCGCGCCGCCAAATCTATCGGTCGTGATCATCGTGAGTTTACCGTTAGGATCGGTCAATTGGGCCGCCACATTGGACGCTAAAACCAGCGGCGCTGGATTCGCTGCACTGTTGCCCACCCCGCTCGCTGGATCAACCAACGCGTTCGCCTGGCTGGATAGAAGTTTCCAGATAACGGTTGTATTATTCGATCCCGGACGGTTGGTTTCAATAATCTGTCCGGCAAAATTGTATTTATAATTAGTCACAAACTGCGACGGCGGTAAAGGTTCATTGGGATCGTAAGCGCGGCGAGAGGTCCGCGAGGCCATCAAGTGATCCGCTCCTGAGACTTGCAGGCTGTCATAAATAAAGGTACTTTTCCTTCCATCCGGATCAATAATCTCAGCCAGATCACCTTTCGCATCAATTTTAAAGGTCGTCGTCCGGCCGCTGGAGTCCACAACCGAAGATAATTTCCCGCCGGAATAATTAAAAGTATAAATAAAACCCGTGGGATCCGTCATCGTGGCCAAAGTCCCATCAGAATTGTAAATATACGTCGTCGTGTTGCCGTTGCGGTCAATGGTTTTTGTGTGAAAACCCCGCGCGTCAAATTCGATCTTTGTGCCGTCCTTAAGCGTGCGGGTGAAGGTGCCATTAGAATTTTTTACTAACGCTGAAGAATCACCGGGGGGCGCCATAAAACCGGCTTGAAGAAAATCATTATTGAAATTGCCAATGGCGAGAGACCCTGCTTGATATATTAAAATTGTGGTAGGCAATTGAAATGTTCCATCCCCATTGCCTAAGAAAATGGAAACCCCGGTAAAATTCGATACTGCTATATCTTGAGCAGCATCCTGGTTAAAATACCCCATAACTACTGTTGGAAAAGATCCAGCACCTGGAGAAAGTATTTTTTGAGATTGAAACGTTCCATCCCCATTGCCTAAAAGAATCGATATACTGTTAGGGGAAGTATTAGTATTAGCTACCGCAAGATCCTCGAAAGAATCTTGATTAAAATGTCCAATAGTTACTGACCATGGTCCATAGCCTACAATGAAATTCTTTTGCGATTGAAATGTTCCATCGCCATTCCCGAGGAGAATAGAAACAGTGTTTAAAGCAGGTGAGTTTCCATAATTTGTCACCACTATATCCTCAAAGGTGTCAGAATTGAAATGACCAATGGCAACTGACCAAGGGCGGATACCTAAAGTAAAGGTCATTTGAGACTGAAATGTCCCATCACCATTACCTAAAAGAACGGAGAGACTACCGTTGGAAGAAAAAGGACTGTTTACAACCACGATATCAACAAAATTATCATCGTTTAAATCAGCAATGGAAAGCGATGCGGGATAATTTCCAACAGGAAAAGTTTTTTGAGATTGAAACGTTCCATCCCCATTACCTAGAAGTATTGAAACGGTATTGGAACGATAATTAACCACTGCAAGATCTTCAATAGTATCATTATTAAAATAGCCAATAGCAAGTGATTGGGGGCTAGTTCCTGTTAAAAGTGCGGTTTGAGATTGAAATGTCCCATTCCCATTTCCCAATAAAAGAGATAACGTATTTGAACCACTATTCGCTACCACCAAATCTTGAGAAGTGTCTTGATTGAATTTTCCTACGCCGATTGAGGTAGCATAACTTCCCACTATGGGTTGAAAAATGCGGGAATTAAAGGCACCATTGCCTTTACCAAGCAGAATGCTCATGTAAATAGGGTTGATGGTATAATCTAATACTGCTAAGTCACTAATTGGAACTTTTCCTCCCATTACTCCTGCAACGACTGTATAGAAACTCATATTCCCTGCCCCGTCACTTAGGAGGGCGTTCCCTTGACTGTCAAAACTAAGTTTATGTAGGTCAGCGAGGTTCCATCCAGCACCAAAGGATGATGCAGTCTGATTGTAAACTAAAACATTATCTTGGGCCGTCGTCCCTACGGATGTGACCCCATAATAATTCGTAACTATTAATGTATAGGAATACCGTTTTGTCGGTAAATTAGAAGCATCAAATGTCATCGCTTGTTGTGACAATTGCGTGGTTCCTTGCCAATAGACTGGAGTACCCTGTGGAGTGCCATTAACCGAGAGAGCCACTGAGCTCGCCAGCGGAGCTGGTGCACCTGCTGACAGATTTATCTGACTCGTAATCACCGGATGCGGATGAGCCGTTGAAGAATTGTAAACGAAACGCGGTCCTTGTAAGCGACCAATAGTGCGATGGCCTGCTAATGCATGATCGACCATCAAATTTCCATCTAACGGATTTACATTGGAACCAATGGACAAAGGGCAAACTTTCGAAGGATCAATAAGACCCTGCGGATTATTTCCCGTATTCGTCGAGGCAATCGGTGGACTCGGCGGCGTCCATTTACACGAAAAATGGCTAATGCCGGTGCCAGCATCAGGCAGAATCATCCCCCCTTGCACCGTCATCGAACCGCCAATAACCATGGCTCCGGATTTCCCTCCTAAAGCAGAATAAAGCTGAACCTTGGAACCATTGGTAAATTCATTTTGCACATTGGGAAATTCCATGGGGACTTTCACCATATTACCGTTAGCGTTAGTAAAAGTCACACCACCCGGCTGGGCCATGACCAGCATCCCTACCACAGCATTGTTGGGTAGAGGCATTGGTGGTTTCGTCGGAGGCATGCTGGTAATCGATAAAATATCACCCAGCTTAAGACCAGTAGGCATCTGAGGGGTCGTCGTCCAGCTGTTTTTCATATAGGTGCCTTGCGGAATGGTAATTTTTACACCCCGCGCATTCGGCGTTGTGAGGATAATTGTTTGAAGGACCTGACCAGTGGTCGGATTATAATTCGCTGCCGTTAAAGCCGTTCCGTTGGCAGTGTCTAATTGCGGCAGCCAAATAGGCGCGGGAAAGGTATTGGTGCCCTGTTTAATCGTGAATGGTATGGGAAAAATCGGCCAGTTTCCGGGAAGGGTTGTGGTCCTGGCATCCAAAAATATTATCTGCTGGCCTAATGGAGGTAAATAAAATTTAAAATTACCCGCGCGATCCGTGACGACGCGCTGATTGGTACCCGCAATCGTCAAGGTCACATTTGGTATCGGTGCGTTCGCCGCCACATCCAGGACTTGTCCGGAAAATGTCACAAGATAGGGTTGTTTGCTGCCGGACGAAGGATTTTCGAGAGAAAAAACATCCCCCACAGGAATCGGGGCACCAGTAACCATTAAGCTCCCTACGAAAATTATTTGCACAAAGACAAAAAAGGGATTCCACAGAGCTTTCTTCATGATTCATCCTTTCGATTGGGCGAGAAAAAAAATTGTTGGCGCGCCATGATCCACCAAAATGGGAAATCGAGGATTTTTAAAATGAGGGATGAACGTATCATACGATGACCGTTTTTTATTGTCAAATGATTTTCGATTGTTCTTGCATTATTTCCAAAAAAAATCACTAGTGCTGGCTACTATTGACTTTTTCTTAACCAATAGCATTAAGGTGATAGTGTCGGAAAACCTCCTTTCAGTGTCATTGCGAGCGCTTTTTGCGAAGCAATCTTTCCTGGATTGCTTCGTCGCTACGCTCCTCGCAATGACACCGGGAGGGTTTTCCGACACTATTAAGGTAGTCAATATTCTTGCCTCTCTCGTCCGTCTCACGACGGACTCGATAGGCAAGTCGCTTTGTTTTCTGGAAATTATTGCTAATGGTTGTACAAAGCTCAATAAACCCGCTGTTATTTATTTTCAGTATAATCAATGATTTGGCCGATGACTTTCTTAAGATCCTTGCGCGAGACAATCATATCGATGAGGCCATGGGCCAGAAGAAATTCCGAACGCTGGAATCCTTCGGGAAGCTTTTGACGGATGGTCTGTTCAATCACGCGCGGGCCGGTAAAACCTATCAGGGCCTTGGGTTCGGCGATAATGATATCTCCCACTCCCGCGAAGGAAGCCATAATGCCGGCCATCGTAGGGTCTGTCAAGACCGAAATATACAGCACGCCTTTTTCATGATGGCGGGCCAGCGCAGAGCAGGTTTTAGCCATTTGCATCAAAGAAAAGGCTCCTTCGTACATCCTCGCCCCGCCGCCGGAACCTGAAACAATCACCATGGGTAACTTATTCTTGGTCGCGTGCTCAATAGCGCGGGTAATTTTCTCCCCCACGACCGAACCCATGGACCCCATAATAAACCGCGAATCCGTCACAGCAATCACGGTCCTTTTCCCATGCAAAAGCCCCACACCGGTCATGACCGCGTCACGCAAACCGGTTTTTTCCCGGTCACTCTCTAATTTTTCTTTGTATGTTTTTGGCCCTTTAAAATTCAAAGGGTCGGCCGAAACCATGGCGGCATCCATTTCCACGAATGTCTTTTCATCCAGCAGAAGATCAATTCTTTCCGGAGCGGTCAAAGAAAAATGATACTGGCAGCTCGGGCAGACACTGAAATTATTTTTTACTTCCTTGGTATAGTTCGGGCTTTCGCAATCCGGACACTTAGACCATATCCCCTCGGGGATATCCTTCTTCTTAACCTTAACCAACGTATATTTTGGTTTTCCAAAAAGCGCCATGAATTGAAATCCCCGCTGGTAAATTATTCTATTTTATAGATGGTAAGGCCGGAAAGTACTTTAGGGTAAAAGTAGGTCGTCTTAAGCGGCATGCGTTCCCCGTTAAGCGCGATGGCCTTCATTTGCTGAATTTGGACAGGGTTAAGAATAAAAATCGCATCGGCCTCCCGGTTGTCCACCAGGGCCATGGCCGGCTGGATATCTTTTATATAAATAATGTTATCGGTAGAAATCCCCAACCGGTCAAAAACAAAATGCTTTAAGATGGTGGCATCGAGATGGCGGTATTCCTTTGATCCCTCGCGGATATTTTGGTCAATCAGCGCCCTATTTTTTAAGCGCAGCAACTTGATGCCATCGCGCGTATAAAGCCCATAGGCGCATTCATTTTTTCCGGCTTTGGCCAAAAGCACAACCAGATCGTCACGCACTTTAATTTTATCAATGCGAAAATATTCTTCGAGAAAGTCAAGCGGGCCGGTCATTTTTTTGATCACCCGGTGAATGGGAAAAATCTGTAAATCTTTGGATTCCATGTTGGTAAAATACGTAAGCACATAATCAAACGGTGAACCGTTGGTCCTAGGGCGGCTTTTTAAACGGTGTGTGCGGTATTCTTGGGCTACTTCATAGCGATGATGGCCGTCGGCAATAAAAAATTTCTGTTCTTCTAAGGCATCGCAGATATCCTTAACATACTGCGGCTCTTCCAGCCGCCACAGCATATGCCGCACACCCTCATCATCTTTGATGTCAAACACTGGCGGATGCTGCTGCTCGAGGTGCTTGGCAAAAATACTTTCGGCGGTTTTTTTCTTGTCAGAAAAAATCACAAAGATAGGACTTAAATTGGATTTCAACAGGCTCGTGAGTTTGAAACGGTCTTCTTTGGCGGCGGAGTGCGTGTTTTCGTGAGGAAAAATCTTCGTATCACCCTCGTCCTGCAGTTTCATCAAGGCGATGAAGCCTAAACGGCTGTAACGCTGTCCGATAATCCGGTATTCCTGCTTATAGAAATAAATACATGGTTTGTCATCTTGCTTCAAGATTCCCTCCCGCATCCAATCTTCATAAAGTTTTTGGGCGCGGGTATATTTGTTGTCAGTTTCATTATCGTGGGATTGATCTTTCCCTAAATCAAGATGAATAAAGTTATAAGGGTTTAAATTGTGCAGGCGGTTTTGCTGCTCTTTAGAAATGACATCGTACGGCGGGCAGACCACCTGGCTGATATTTCTGATTTTCTCCGGATTATAAGAAACAGCCTCGAAAGGCTTGATTTGGGTCATAACAACTACCTCTCTCCATTCGCTGTGATTTTAGACTTTTTGCTTTGGTACCTCATATAAATCCAGCCGCCTGATATTCCGCCTAGTGTATCAGCCACAGCATCGAGCAGACTCGCATCTCGCCCAATAACAAAAGACTGATGAAATTCATCGCTGAGCGCGTACAACAAGGACAAAAAAAGAACATTCCATAAAAAAAACCCATTGAAGGGCGGCTTTCCCTCGGTCAACGCCCGCGCCGCCAAAAAACCATATGGTATGTATTCCAGCAAATGCAAAACTTTATCAAATTTGAATTCCCCTAGGGGGGTATGCAAATCGGGCCATGAAGATACGTAAAAAATAATACCAGAATAAAGTATAACTGGAAACCAAAATTTCAGAAATTTCATATATTTCCCAAAGAAGGCTATTGCCTCTTTGGCCCCAGGATATCCCTTTTCTTATTGACCTTTGTAGAACCAAAAGAATTGAGGTAGTCAATATTGGCCTTT
>CAYHTV010000038.1:0-16237 GCA_964359575.1 uncultured Planctomycetales bacterium | reverse complement strand
TAAAGATTGCTTCGCTTCGCTCGCAATGACACGAAACTTGCACACGGCGTTAAGTATAGGACTTACGCGTTTGTCATTCCCGAATGCCTTTGGAGGACGCGGGAATGACAGATTCTATATTCAAACGCGAAAGTCCTAAAGTATTGGTTAAGCAGCGTACAATATATTGTGGTTATCCACAATTTTTCTACAACATGTGTAAAACTCGAATCGAGAAAAAATATGCCTCAAAAAATTACGATATCGATCATTGGCGGCCATCAATTAAATAGAGGAGTGGAGCATTTAGCCCATAAAACTGGTAAATTAATAGCAGAAGTGGGATGTATACTTGTATGTGGCGGCCTTTCTGGGGTAATGGAGGAAGCCTCAAAAGGCGCTAAGATGGCAGGGGGAACCACTATCGGCCTTCTTCCCGGCCGTGAAAAGCGAGACGCTAATCCTTATATTGATATTGCGCTCCCTACTTCGATTGGTTATGCCCGCAATGCGATTGTGGCCTGTTCTGCCGATATTATTATTGCCCTTCCCGGCAGCCATGGCACGAATTCTGAAATTTGTTATGGCCTGGTTTTTGGCCGTCCGGTTATTGATTTAGGCCATTGGAACATCCCGGGCATGATCAAGGTAAAAAATTTTAAAGAGGCTGAGAAAAAAATTAAGGCATTGGTTAGGGAAATTGAAGAGCAAAAATAATTCATGCCCGAACTTCCAGAAGTTGAAACAATCCGCCGCGATCTCGCGGATAATCTTTTAAATCTTAAGATTCAAGAGATTCAGGTTTTAGATTCCCGCGTTTTGCGAAACTGCACCAAAGCGGAATTTATCAGAAGATGCACTTCAAAAACCATCTTCCAAGTTTTCCGCCGGGGCAAGGCCCTGGTGATCCAGCTGAAACCGGCGGGCTATTTAGTGATCCAGCCGATGATGACCGGGCACTTGATCTTTTTCCCATCGCCCACGCATGCAGTTTTGAATGACACAAAAATTGTTTTCACGCTTTCCAATCAATCACGTTTAAATTATAATGATCAACGATTATTCGGACGCATCCAATTCGTCGAGAATTTGCAGGAAGTCAGCTTTTTTCGGCATCTCGGCCCGGATCCGTTCGATGCAGTATTCACCGTTGATTGGCTCAGAGCGAATCTCAAAAAACGCAAAGGGCCCATCAAGCCGCTTTTAATGAATCAAAATTTTATCGCTGGGATTGGGAATATTTATGCTTCTGAAATTTTATTTCAATCTGCGATTAGCCCAAAGCAGTCAGCTTGCAAGATCAATAGGGAAAAGATCCAAAGGCTCCATCAGGCTGTCATTGATATTTTACAGGAAGCAGTGAGCTTACGGGGAACATCGATGCGCAATTACCGGGATCTTTCCGGGGTGCAGGGAAATTTTAAGAACCGGATTAAGGTATATGGCCGCGCCCAAGAGCAATGTCCGCAATGCGCTTCGACCATCGTAAAGATTGTTCAGGCGGGACGAAGTACGTTTTTTTGCCGGAAATGCCAGAAATGAAAAATAGAATCAAAATCGACAGCGTAATCCTTTCTTTCGTTATTATTCTGACAGGATTTTTGTACCAATTCCCACAAATTTATTCTTCGAACCGGATGCTTGATAATGTATGGGATTTTACTGGAATGATTTTTGTCCTCAAAGGAACGCTGATCCGGATGATCGCCCGGGGGGTTAAGAAAGTCAATTCCAAACGCGGAAAAGCCTTGGTAACCAGCGGGATTTATCAGATTACCCGCAATCCTATGTATTTAGGAAGTTTTTATTTGGGCATAGGGTTTGTCCTTATTGTCTGGCCGTGGTGGAGCGCTTTTGTTTTTGCCCTTCTATTCTATTTGCGTTTTCGCCGGCAAGTTCGTATTGAAGAAGAATATTTAAAAAAAGAATTTGGGCTGGAATATGAAGTGTATTGCGCCAAGGTTCCGCGGGTTTTTCCTCGTTTTCAAGAATTGGGCAAAATTAAGCTGCGGGAGATTGTCAATTTTGAGCAGGCGTTTAGTACGAAGGAAAAATACGGCCTCATCGGCTGGCCGATATTGGCCGTATTTTTAGAAACTCTGCAGGAAAAAATCATCTTTCATATCACACATGTGGAGCGGACTGTGCTGATTTTTACAGCAGCGGCATTATTTTATGTGATTATTCTTAGCGTGCGATTTGAAAAAGCGCGTTGACAGAAGCTAAGGCCACGGGCTTGCCCGTGGATTTAGCTGCAGTACTTGCCCGTGGTTTCATGCCACGGGCAAGTGGCGACCCGAAGGGTCGTCCCTTGACTATGAAAAAGATTCAAAATATTTATAAGGTTGTCTCCAATGAAAAACTCTGCCCCCAATTTTATCGTCTTTGCCTTGATGCTCCGCGATTAGCTAAAGCCATCCAACCAGGACAGTTTATTCATATTAAAGTCAGCGCAGGGTTAGAACCATTTTTCCGCCGGCCATTTAGTGTGTATCGGGCCAAAAAATATGTGGAGATATTTTATGAAGCCATCGGCCCGGGGACAAAAATTTTGGCCTCAAAAAAAAGGGGAGATTGGCTGGATGTCCTGGGCCCGTTGGGGACGCCTTTTATGCTGCCTCCGGCGGACACCAAACAGGCTGTGATGATCGCCGGTGGTATCGGCATAGCCCCTTTTTTGATTTTAAGTGATATTTTGAAAAATAGAAAATATGATCTTTTGCTGCTTTACGGCGGCCGCACAAAAGGTCACGTGTATCCGATGAAAGAATTTAAGCAAAATGGCTGCCGGGTGTTTGTGGCAACGGATGACGGAAGCGTTGGCGTCAAAGGCAGGGTCTCGGAATTGTTTTCCAAAATTGAATTCAATCCTAAGACAACATTTCTTTATACCTGCGGACCGCATGCTATGATGCGTGCTGTGCAGGATTTTGCCCAAAAAAATCAACTGCGTGGCCAAGCATCCTGTGAGGAAGTCATGGCCTGCGGCCTGGGGGCTTGTTTGGGATGTTCCATTCAAACCACGCTGGGTTATAAAACGGTTTGTTACGATGGGCCGGTGTTTGATTTAAAAGAAGTCATGCTTTAGTGAGGAGGTCAATCATGTCAGCCATTATTCTTTTGGTCATCGGTTTACTTGGCGGAATTTTCAGCGGTGCCTTCGGTATCGGCGGGGGAACGATTATGGTGCCGGCCTTGGTTTATTTCTTGGGTTTAACCCAGCATCAGGCGCAGGGAACAACCTTAGCCGTTTTATTAATGCCTGTTGGATTGTTGGGTGTTTTACGCTATTATCAAGCGGGCAATGTGAAAGTCAATATGGCGATTTTGATTGGGTTAGGGTTTATTCTGGGAGCTTTGTTAGGCGCGAATTTTGTTCATGGCCTGTCAGAATCGACGCTCAAGCGCGCCTTTGGAATTTTTTTAGTGATTGTGGGAATCAAGATGGCGTTATTAAAATAGACTATAGACCATTGACCATAGACCATAAAGGGTCTTTGGTCGATAGTCTATAGTCAATAGCGTCGGAAAACCCGTGAAAACATCATTAGTGTCATTGCGAGGACCCCGACGTTACGTCGGGGGACGAAGCAATCCTCGACGATAGAAAAGATTGCCGCGCTCCCTTCGGTCGCTCGCAATGACACAAGGTGGGGTTCTCCGACAGTATCAGTCAATGGTCTATAGAAAATGAATCTTTCTATCACAATAGCAAATGTAGAGTTTAAGAATCCGGTCACCGTCGCTTCAGGGACCTTCGGCCACGCGGAGAAATATTACGATTTGGAAGAGGTCAAAAAGCTTGGGGCCATTATCCCTAAGACCGTAACGTTTCAAGCGCAGGCCGGCAATCCGCCGCGGCGCATTGTTGAAACGCCGGCCGGCATGCTCAATGCCATTGGTATTGAAAATCCCGGACCCGAAGGATTCATTGAGCAAAAATTACCAGCGTTTCGAAAAATTGGTGTGCCGCTGATTATCAGCATCCTGGGTCATACCGATGAGCAATTTGAAATTTTAACACAAAAGTTCAATGCGGTTGAAGGGATAAGCGCGCTAGAGTTAAATCTTTCTTGCCCAAATTTACAGCAAAAAATTTTAGTGGCCCAAGATCCGCAAGCCACCCATCGGGTTGTTTCTAAAGTGAAGAAAATTTCCCGGTATCCGGTTATCGCCAAGTTATCACCGAATGTTACGGACATCTCAGACATTGCGGCAGCCGCGCAAAGCGCAGGAGCGGACGCGGTGAGTTTGATTAATACTTTTACCGCGATGGTGATTGATGTTAAAAAACGGCAGTCGGTTTTGGGAAACTTTACCGGCGGGTTGAGCGGCCCGGCGATCAGACCCATTGCCGTGCATATGGTTTATCAAGTGGCTCAACGGGTTAAAATTCCGGTTGTCGCTATGGGCGGAATTATGACGGCCAACGATGCGCTGGAATTTTTGATTGCCGGCGCTACGATGGTTGCCGTCGGTACAGCTAATTTTATCAATCCGCGCGCGCCCTTGGAAGTGCTTGCAGGAATTCAAGCGTATATGAAAGCTCATAAGATGAGCGATATCAAAGAACTCATCGGGAGTTTAAGGCACAGTCAGGATCATGAAACAGGAAACACACTAAGCCGATTGATAAAACAACAGGCTTAGGGCAAACTAAAACTTTGTTAAGCTGCATGAAAAATAATAATAAGAGGAGCTGCTATATGAATCTAAGAAAAATTTTTCGGCGTATGCAACAAACCCTTCTGATCTTTGCAGTAACACTGTTTCCTTCCATATCACTTGCTGGTGAGGCAGATCTCGTTATTCCCGATTTATCCTCAGTCAATTTTTTTAATGTCGATGGCTACACGCTTCTTTTTTGGGGTATGGCTATTTGTATTTTTGGTTTTATTTTTGGCTTCGCACAATTCTCAGCGATCCGTAAACTCCCGGTTCACAAATCCATGCATGATATTTCAGAACTCATCTATGAAACTTGTAAGACGTATTTAATGACGCAGGGGAAATTCATTTTGATTCTCGAAATGCTCGTTGGGATTATTATCGTGGCTTATTTTTGGTGGTTACGACATTTTGCCCTAAACAAGGTCATTCTGATTGTAATGTGCAGCCTGGTGGGGATTGCGGGAAGTTATTTTGTGGCCTGGTTTGGGATGAGAATCAATACCATGGCAAATTCCCGCTGTGCGTTTGCCAGTTTAACGGGCAAGCCTTTTCCAGTTTATCAAATTCCTATTCAAGCCGGGATGAGCATCGGGATGCTTTTGATTAGTGTCGAATTATTTGTCATGTTGGCAATCCTGCTTTTTATTCATCCAGAAAATGCCGGCGCTTGTTTTATCGGGTTCGCTATCGGTGAATCCCTGGGCGCATCGGTCTTGCGTATCGCGGGAGGAATTTTTACCAAGATTGCGGATATTGGATCGGATTTGATGAAGATTGTTTTTAATATTAAAGAAGATGACGCGAGAAACCCGGGAGTCATCGCGGATTGTACCGGTGATAACGCCGGTGACTCGGTTGGCCCGACGGCGGATGGTTTTGAAACTTACGGCGTCACGGGAGTGGCTTTGATTTCATTTATTCTTTTGGCTGTTCATGAGCCTCTCATTCAAGTTCAGCTTTTGGTATGGATTTTTGTGATGCGTTTGGTCATGATTATCGCGAGCGGTCTTTCTTATATGATTAACGAAAAAATCGCTTCCGCAAAATATCGAGATGCCATAGAAATGAATTTTGAAGCGCCGCTTACGTCTTTGGTTTGGATTACCTCAATAGTATCGGTGGTGCTAACATACATCACTTCCTACTTGCTAATCCCAACTTTAGGGGATGGAACTATTTGGTGGAAACTGGCCACGATTATTACCTGCGGGACGTTGGCGGGAGCGATTATCCCTGAATTTGTTAAAATTTTTACCTCGACCGAGTCCGCGTACGTGCAAAATATTTTAAACTCTTCCCGCAAAGGGGGCGCATCTTTAAATATTTTAGCTGGTTTTACGACGGGAAATTTCAGCGCCTATTGGATGGGACTGATTATTGTTGGGATCATGGGGACTGTTTATTTGGTCAGCAATATGGGGTTTGATGCTTTAATGATTGCGCCAGCGGTATTTGCTTTTGGCCTCGTTGCTTTTGGATTTTTAGGGATGGGACCGGTTACCATCGCGGTGGATTCGTATGGCCCGGTCGCGGATAACGCGCAGTCCATTTATGAATTATCGTTGATTGAATCGCTGCCCAATATTAAAGAAGATATTAAAAAGGAATTTCACTTTACACCGGATTTCGAGCATGCCAAACATCATTTGGAAGCTAACGACGGCGCTGGAAATACTTTTAAGGCCACGGCCAAACCGGTTTTGATTGGAACAGCGGTGGTGGGAGCTACCACCATGATATTTTCTATTATTGTGATTTTAACGCACGGATTAACCATTAATATTGACAAACTTTCCATCCTTTATCCGCCGTTTTTTTTCGGGCTTATTATGGGTGGGGCGATGATTTACTGGTTTACCGGCGCCTCGATGCATGCCGTAGCCGCCGGGGCGTATCACGCGGTAGAATTTATTCATAAAAATATTAAATTGGATGGTGTGACCAAGGCCTCCACCGAAGACAGCAAAAAGGTCGTTGAAATTTGCACGCAATTCGCGCAAAAGGGTATGGTCAATCTGTTTTTAGTCATTTTCTTTAGTACCCTGGCCTTTGCCTGCTTTAACTCTTACTTTTTTATCGGATACCTTATCTCGATCGCGATTTTTGGGCTATTTCAGGCTATCTTCATGGCCAATGCCGGCGGCGCCTGGGATAACGCCAAAAAAGTCGTGGAAGTGGATTTAAAAGAAAAGGGAACCCCCCTGCATGCCGCCACTGTCGTTGGAGATACCGTGGGGGATCCTTTTAAAGATACATCCTCGGTTTCGATAAATCCTATTATTAAATTTACGACATTGTTTGGTCTTTTGGCTATTGAGATCGCAATTGAATTGAGCCATGATATGGCATTAACTTTATCCGCGGCATTTTTTGCGATTTCACTGGTTTTTATTGTTAAATCTTTTTCTGACATGCGGATTAAAACCACTTAATAGCATTCAAAAATATGCCGGTTCCCAATAAAACTAAAGCGCAACTCATTGTTGCCCTCGATGTTGAGGCACTTTCTGAAGTTCGAACCCTGGTTGATCAATTAAGCCCGGTGGTTGATATTTTTAAAGTCGGAAGCCAGCTTTTTACCGCCTGCGGTCCGGCGGCGGTGCGGTTTATTCAGGCCCGCGGCAAGAAAGTTTTTTTGGATCTTAAGTTTCATGATATCCCAAACACCGTGGCCAATGCCGTGCGCGCGGCCGTTGGGCTCAGTGAAGCGCTGGAGAGGACAATGCCCGCGGCCAAGAAGAATTCCGCAAAGCATATGGGTCTTTTTATGTTCACCGTGCACACGACCGGCGGGGTGGCGATGATGAAGTCAGCGGTTGAGGCTGCAGCCAAAGCGGCGCAGAAATTCGAGATTATTAAACCTCTGGTGATCGGGGTGACTGTCTTGACAAGCGAAGAAAAAGGGGATAACATACCCCCTCTTGTTTTAGAGAGGGCAAAAATGGCCCGGCACGCGGGATTAGACGGAGTTGTTGCCTCGGTGCAGGAGGCCGCTTTGATCCGTAAGGAATTTGGCTCTGAGTTTGTGATTGTAACACCGGGTATTCGATCGGCCGGTGCGCAGGCCGGGGATCAAAAAAGAATCGCCGCTCCAGGTGAAGCTGTAAAACAAGGAAGCAATTTTTTAGTCGTGGGGCGGCCGATTTTAGAAACACCGGATCCTTTGAAGGCAGCGAGAGAAATTATAAAAGAAATGTTAATTAACGTCAGTTCGATATAAGAATTCCTCCCCCTTGATGGGGGAGGTGAGGTGGGGGTGGATAGAAGATGAAAACACTATTTTTCATCACCCTCCCCCAACCCCTCCCATCGAGGGAGGGGAGAAATTATGTCGAACTCACGTTAAATAGGAGTTTAAATGGCGCAGCACATCCAAGAATTGATCGATAAAATTAAATCCGAAGGCGTTGAGGCCGCTCAGCAAAAGGCCAAGGAAATTGAAGCCCAAGCCAGCCGAAAAGCGCAAGAAATTATCCAAAGCGCGCAGACCCAAGCCAGCCAAATGATCGCCCAAGCCAACGAAACAATTAAAAAAAATGAAGCCGCTTCTCGCATGGCCTTAAGCCAGGTTTCCAGGGACATGCTTCTTAAATTAAGAAAAGAAATAAGCGTTATCCTCAACCGTGTTATCACCCAAAATGTCGCGGGAGCCTTAACGACAGAACATTTAGCCAATATTATTGAAACATCGATTAAAAATTTTCTGCATTCTTCGACGGATGAAAAAGATATCCGCGTGACACTAAGCCAGGAAGATTTGGAGAAATTAAAGCATGGGTTTATAGCGAAACTGCAAAAGGAATTAAAGAACGGAATCAAATTCCAATCCTCAGAAGACATCCATAAAGGTTTTACCATCAGTTTTGATGAGGGGAAGTCATCTTTTGATTTCTCTGAGGCAAGCCTTGCCGAGTATTTAGGATCGTATCTCAATCAAGAAATAGCACTTTTGTTAAAGGAATCTGTAAAATAAAAATTAATGAGTCGGTCTTACTATTATTTAGTTGCCTTTCTTCCTTCCATAGAATTTGGTGCAAAACCGTCTTTTTTTTCTGAAAAGTTTGAGAATCGATGCCGTGAACAGTTAACTTCCGCAGATTTTATGCTGATAGAACAGGTCATTCATTTAGAGGATTATCAATTAGAATCCGATAATCCTCTAATAAATTTCTGGAAAAAATTTAATCATGATTTAAGAAATGAAATCGCCTGGGTGCGCGCGCTGGAGGCTAATAAAAATCCGCGGGACCATCTCCGGGGAGAAAAAAACGAGGATCGAGCGGTTGTGGATGTTATTGCCAAGGCTGCCGAGGCGCCGGACCCTTTGAGCGCGGAACAGATGATTGACCGGGCCCGCTGGAAATATTTGGATGAGTTGATTCTTTTTCATTATTTTGATTTGGAAGTTTTGATTGCTTACGCGTTAAAGTTAAAAATTTTGGAACGGTATCATGTGATTGAGTCGCCAAGAGGGAAAGAGCTTTTTAAGGAGTATACAAAGGTAGAGATTAATTTGAATTAACGTCAGATCGACATAAACTCGACGTGTCATTGCGAGGCCTGTTTTTGGGCCGAAGCAATCTTTTTGAATATGATTTAAAAGATTGCTTCGCAAAAAACGCTCGCAATGACACCATTTTTTTCTTAAATTTTTATATCGAACTGACGTTGAATTAAGGAGTCTTCACGTGGAAACGCAGAGAAAAGGCCGGGTCATCGGTGTTAGTGGAAACATGGTTGCCGTTGAGTTTGAGGAAAAAGTCATGCAAAATGAAGTGGCCTATGTTGTCGTTGGCCAGGAAAAATTAAAATCCGAAGTCATCCGCGTCAAAGGCCAGCGGGCCGATGTGCAGGTTTTTGAAGACACGCACAGCATTAAGGTGGGAAGCACCGTTGAATTTACCGATGAATTGTTAAGTATTGAATTAGCTCCGGGACTTTTGGGACAAATTTTTGACGGGCTGCAAAATCCTTTGCCGCAGCTCGCTGAGCATCATGGATTTTTTTTAAAACGCGGCGCGTATTTGAAGCCTCTGGATGAGCATCGCTTATGGGCGTTTACCCCATTGGCTCAAAAAGGTGATCGTGTCCGGTCAGGTGTAAAGCTGGGCACGGTTCCCGAGAAAATATTTCAACATTTTATTATGGCGCCGTTTCGTTTGGCGGGAGAGCTTGAAGTCAGCGAGATCGCACCTCAAGGCGACTATAACATCAATCACACAATTGCCAAACTCAAAGATACCCAAGGCCGTGAGCATCAAGTGACGATGAAACAAATCTGGCCGGTCAAAATTCCGATCAAGGCCTACGCGCAAAAATTAAGACCCACCCAGCCGCTTGTTACCAAACTGCGAATTATTGACACGCTTGTTCCGGTCGCTGTTGGCGGAACATTCTGCACGCCGGGGCCGTTCGGCGCCGGCAAAACGGTTTTGCAGCATTTGCTCAGCCGGCATGCAGAAGTCGACATTGTGGTCATCGCCGCCTGCGGGGAACGCGCTGGAGAAGTGGTAGAGGTTTTGAAAACATTTCCGGAATTAATTGATCCGCGGACAAACCGCACTTTGATGGATCGCACGATAATTATTTGTAATACCAGCTCCATGCCGGTGGCGGCCCGCGAATCCAGTGTTTATACCGCGGTTACCATCGCGGAATATTATCGCCAAATGGGATTAAACACGCTGCTGTTGGCCGATTCGACGTCGCGCTGGGCGCAGGCCATGCGCGAGATGTCTGGGCGTCTCGAAGAAATTCCCGGTGAAGAGGCTTTTCCCGCTTATCTCGAAACGCGCATCGCTTCGTTCTATGAACGAGCGGGGTTGGTGAAATTGCATGACGGCAGCCTTGGGTCGGTGACAATCGGCGGCGCGGTTTCGCCGGCGGGCGGGAACTTTGAAGAGCCGGTGACGCAGGCAACGCTGAAAGTGGTAGGCGCTTTTCACGGTCTTTCGCGCGCCCGGGCTGATGCCCGCCGTTATCCAGCCATTGATCCGCTGGACAGCTGGAGCAAATATACAAGCTTCATTGACGCGGAAAAGGTCCGTAAGGGTGTGGCCATTTTAAAGAAAAGCAAAAATGTTTATCAAATGATGAAGGTCGTCGGCGAAGAAGGAACGTCCCTGCATGAATTTATCGATTATTTAAAAGGCGAATTTTTTGACGCGGTGTATTTGCAGCAAAACGCTTTTGACAAGGTCGATGAATCAACGCCGGCCGAGCGGCAAAAATATATTTTTGCGGTGATTGTCGAAATCATTGATCAGGAATTCCATTTTGATAATAAGGAAAGTGCCCGGCGTTTTTTTTTGGAGCTCCGGCAGAAATTTTTAAATTGGAACGCGGCGGCGTTTGCGTCCGCGGAGTTTAAAGCCGCTGAGAAGGAGATTAGAGAAAAGATGTCACAAACAGCGGCGGCCGTGGAGTAGATTAAAAATACGAATTTTAATCACTACACTGTAACAGAAATTTATGATCCAATGGCCCCTCTCCCTTTTTCAGGGAGAGGGAAGGGTGAGGGTTAAAGATCGATGAAGATATCCCCCTCATCCTAGCCTTCTCCCCTTTTTGGGGAGAAGGAATTAGCACAGAAAATAATTTTACAAGGTACTATTCTCAAAGAGACTGGGTCAGATGAATCTAGGTAATACCCTCTCCCCTTTTTAGGGGAGAGGGCAGGGGTGAGGGGAATGGCAAGAAAGAATATTAAATTTGCCCGTGCACTTCGTAAAAATCAAACAGAAGCTGAAAAAAAGTTATGGGCTTTGCTGCGTAACCGTCAGTTAGCGGGGGTAAAGTTTCGAAGACAATTCTCAATAGATTCTTATATTCTTGATTTTTATTCTCCCGAATACAAATTGGGGATTGAGGCAGATGGGGGTCAGCATTATGAGGAGGAAAGAAGAAAGCGAGATGAAGTGAGGGGGAGAATTTTATCTAAATACGGGGTAAGGATTTTGAGATTCAGTGATTTTGACATTCTCGAAAACCCGGAGGGAGTTTATAAGACAATTGAAAATGTTATAGGAGAAAAAAATCACCCCTCACCCTTCCCTCTCCCCCAAAAAACGGGGGAGAGGATTTAATCAGATAATTTTCAATATTAAAAGATTTCGAATTCAGGATTGGTAAAAAAGGAAAAGGTATGCGTAAAATTTACAATCAAATCATTCAAATCTCCGGCGATGTTATTACCGTTGAAGCGGATGACGTGGGCTATCGTGAACTCGCGGAAGTTCAAACGCCTCAGGGAACAGCCTTAGCGCAGGTCATTCGGTTAGACGGCAAAAAGGTTTATCTGCAGGTTTTAACCGGAAGCCGCGGAATTTCGACGGATGATAAGGTGAGGTTCTTAAGCCATCGCATGCAGGTGGCTTTTTCAGAGGATTTGCTGGGGCGTGTTTTTACCGGTTCTGGCCAGCCTCGGGATCATGGGCCGTCTTTGATGGATAATATGATCGATATCGGCGGACCGTCGGCGAATCCCTATCAGCGGATTATTCCGGAGAAAATGATTCGGACCGGGATTCCGATGATTGATGTTTTCAATTCCCTTGTTGAATCGCAAAAGCTTCCCATCTTTTCGATTGCCGGTGAACCATACAATGAACTTTTGGCGCGGATTGCTCTGCAGGCCGAGGTCGATTTGATTATTTTGGGTGGTATGGGTTTAAAATACGATGATTATCTATTTTTCCGTGACACTTTGGAAAAACACGGTTCGCTGTCACGATCGATTCTCTTTATTCATACAGCCGCTGATCCGACGGTTGAGTGTCTTTTGGTGCCGGATATGAGCCTGGCGGTGGCAGAACAATTTGCCCTGCAAGGCAAAAGGGTTCTTGTCCTGCTGACGGACATGACAAATTTTTCCGACGCGTTGAAGGAAATCGCCATCACGATGGAACAGATTCCCTCGAACCGCGGTTATCCCGGAGATTTGTATAGTCAGTTAGCGGCCCGTTATGAAAAGGCCATTGATTTTAAAGGAGCGGGTTCGATCACAATTTTGGCGGTGACGACGATGCCCGGTGATGATGTTACTCACCCGGTGCCCGATAACACCGGTTATATTACCGAGGGACAATTTTATTTGCGAGGCGGGCGTATTGAGCCGTTTGGCTCATTAAGCCGTTTGAAGCAGCAGGTGAATGATAAAACCCGCCCTGATCACCGTACGATTATGGACCGGATGATCCAGCTTTTTGCGGATTACCGCGAAACAGTGGAAAAGCGGTCCATGGGTTTTCAAATGAGCGCGTGGGATCAAAAACTTTTAAAGTACGGAGAACGGTTTGAAAATGAGTTGATGGATTTGTCAGTGAATGTCCCTCTGGAAAAGGCGCTGGATTCCGGCTGGAAGATTTTATCGGATATCTTTGAGCCGGCGGAAACCGGCGTTAAAGACGCGTTGATTAAACAGTATTGGCCGGGAAAACAAGACCATAGACCATAGACAATCGACCATTGCTTCAAGAAAGTTTAAAGGTCGATAGTCGATGGTCAATGGTCTATAGTCTGAAGTCTTAAGAAATCATGTCCAAAATTAAACTCACCAAAGGTGAACTTAAAAAGCAACGGGACAGCTTAAAGCAGTTTCAGCATTATCTGCCAACGCTCCAGCTTAAGAAGCAGCAATTGCAAATGAAAATCCTGGAAGCCAGGCGGATTATCGAGGAGAAACAGGCGGTCTTACGCGAAAAAGAAAAACAGATGAGCCCCTGGCTGGGACTGTTTGCGGATCCGTTGATCTTAAGAGAAGGTTCCAAGGTCGATTTTAAGAAGTGGATTACGCCGGCTCAGATTGTAACAGCAACGATGAATATCGCCGGCGCTAATGTGCCGGTTTTTAAAGATATCGCCTTTCCTAATGCCGAATATGATTTTTACTTAACGCCGTTTTGGGTCGATCAGGCCATTGCCGAATTAAGAATTTATGCGGCGGTTTTAGCCGAGATTACGGTTTTGGAAAAGCAGATTACCATTCTTGCTCAGGAGCTGCGAATTACCACCCAGCGGGTCAATCTATTTGAAAAGGTCAAAATCCCCGAATGCAAAAACAATATCCGGGTTATCCGTATCTATTTAGGTGACCAACAGGCGAATGCCGTCGGAGTGAGTAAGGTGGCGAAGCGAATGGTGGCAACGAGGGATTTGGCGGAGGCGGGGGTATGATCGTGCCGATGAAAAAGATTTTTGTGGTCCTGCAGTTAAAAGATAAAGTCGGTGCCCTAGCCGAATTGCAGAAGATGGGTGTCGTGCATGTCGAGCATGTGCGAACCCCTGAAAGCCGTCATCTCATCGAGTTGAACAAGGATGTTCAGGACATGGAAAGGACGATCACGGTTCTTTCGACATTCAAGGATATCAAAGAGCAGCACAAGGCGGAGCATTGGAAAAGCGTGATCGCCAAACTCATCCAGTATCAGGATGAGTCAGCGCAGATGGAAGAAGAGGCCGTTCAATTAAAGACCCAGATCAGGAATTGGGAATCATGGGGAGAGTTTGAGTCGAACGATATCCGGGAATTGGCCGAGAAGGGTGTCCATATCCAGTTCTATGAGATCCCGAAAAATAGTTTTGCAAAATTAGAGGAGAAAAAGAATTTGTACTGGTGTTCCGTGCAAGGGGCGACGGCATATGCCTTGTTTGTTTCCAACACGAAGATGAAACTTCCGTTTAAGGAGATCGATCTGCCTCAGCGGGGCCTGCGCGAGATGCAGCTGCGGCTTAAGACGATCGAAGAGCAGTTTAAAAAAAATCAAGAGCATATCAAAGGGCTTGCAAAATACCGCGATCATTTGGCGGTGATTTTGGGCACAAAGCGTCAGGAATTTGAGTTCAGCCAAGTTGAGGCAGGTTTGGGTTTGGCAGAGGAATTATCGTATCTTAAGGGGTATTGCCCTCTGGAAAACTGTGATATGTTAACGAAAGCGGCGCGGCAGTATTCCTGGGGATTGATGGTCGAAAATGTTTCCGATGAAGACAGGCCGCCGACGCTTTTGCGCAATCCAAAATGGGTAGAGATCATTAAACCTGTCTTCGGGTTGATCAATGTGCTGCCCGGGTACAAGGAAGCGGATATCAGTCCTGTTTTTCTTATATTTTT
The DNA here is from genome assembly GCA_964359575.1 of uncultured Planctomycetales bacterium. GTDB lineage: Bacteria > Omnitrophota > Gorgyraeia > Zapsychrales > GWA2-47-8 > 2-02-FULL-48-11. The sequence goes on along the minus strand of CAYHTV010000038.1, from coordinate 1,479 downwards.
CTCGATATTTTTCGGGATATTGATCGGCGATGCTGGATACGGTTTGATCTTTTTGGGTTTGACAGCTTTTGTCCAGATGAAATTAAAGAATAAAAATGTCGACCGGGCGCCTTTCTTTCTGATATACACCTTGAGCACTTGTGCTGTACTCTGGGGCGTTTTAACGGGAACATTTTTTGGGACGGTACTTTTAGGAAGATTTGTCAAACCAGTCATTGCCTGGCTGACGGAAGCCAAGAATATTGAACTGCTATGTTTTACCATCGGCGCCGTTCATTTAAGCATTGCGCATTTTTGGCGGTTCTCGATGAAATTTCCATCGATATCGGCCTTTGCCGAGATAGGGTCTGTCTGCATCATCTGGGGCGGATATTTTGTGGCCAATATGATGATCATCGGGATCCCGCTGATGTGGTTCGTGAAATATTTGTTCATTACGGGAGCGGTGTTGATCCTGATCGATATTTTTACTCAAACGAAAAGTACGATCTTTGTGAACGTGATTTTGTTCGTGTTCGGCATTATCAATGCCTTTACGGATGTTGTTTCGTATGTTCGGTTGTTCGCTGTCGGGTTGGCCGGCGTTGCGGTCGCGGATGCCTTTAATGAAATGGCCTTAGACTTTGGGTTTAACGGAGTCGTCCCGAGTTTGATTACGGTATTGATCTTGGTGGTCGGGCATTTGTTCAATATTGTGCTTTCCGGGTTCGGGATCTTGGTGCATGGGTTAAGGCTTAATGTCTTGGAATTCTCGGGACATTTGGGGCTGGAATGGGGGGGTGTAAAATACGCGCCGTTTAAATTAGAAGGGAAATTATAAAAATTTAACAAAGGAGTATAGGCATGGAAACAGGGATATTGACACAGTTTAAAGATTTGGGTGTGGCAGCGGTGTTGGGGTTTGCCGCTATGGGGTCAGCCTTAGGGGTCGTTGTCGCAGGTCAGGCTGCCGTTGGGGCATGGAAAAAATGTTATGCGCAGAATAAAACGGCACCGTTTTTGTTGATCGTTTTTATCGGCGCCCCTTTGTCGCAGACCATTTACGGGATGATCTTGATGAATAAAATTGTGGAAGCGGCTTCAAAGGGAACTTATTTGTGGAGTTTAGGTATTATCGGAGGAATTGCGATCGGGATGAGCGCTTATTTTCAAGGCAAAATAGGAGCAGTCGCGGCCGACGCGATGGCGGAAGCGGGAAAGGGTTTTACCAATTATCTGATCGCCTTGGGTATCATCGAAACGGTCGCCTTGTTTGTCATGGTTTTCTTTCTTGGAAAAATCGGGGTGCTGGCTGGAGCGTAAAAAATTTTATATTTCGGGCGGTTAGCTCAGCTTCAGCCTGAGGCTTCAGCCCGAGGCTGATCCGCCTCTGGAGGAGATCCGCCTTAGGCGGAGGTTAGAGCATTTAACTGGCGTTCATGATCTATTTAGGACTTACGCATTTGAGTAATTTAGGTAAACCATATAGGACTTTCGCAT
>CAYHTV010000037.1:0-16272 GCA_964359575.1 uncultured Planctomycetales bacterium | reverse complement strand
GACTGGATTCCCGCCTTCGCGGGAATGACAAAATGCTAATTAAGACAGCATGCGCAAATATACAAACACAATGAATTAAAAAGCATAAAAGGAGATCAAAATCATGAAAATTTTATTTCTCACCCCACCGCTTAAGGCCTGGGACTCGCATGGATTTCATCGGGCCGCCAATCAGATGCACGCCCAAGCCGCGGCGTATATCCGCAGTAAAGGATTAGCGGAAGTTTTGGCTTTGGACTGCCGGGCATTGGAGATGGAGTATGCCCAAATGATGAGTGAAATAAAAAAAATTCAGCCGGATATGGTATTCGTTGGAGATCAATTGTTTTCCACCTGCGGGGCCGCGGTTATTTGGTACTTCAACGAGGCCCTGCGGCAGATTAAAGAGGCGATGCCGCAGGTTATTACGGTCGCCAGCGGCTTATGGTACTCGGCCGATCCAGAACGGCAGATGCGGTTGAATCCGTGGATCAACTATATTCTCATCGGCGAGGCAGAATTGACCTTGGAAGAATTATTGAGCAATTTAAGACATAAGCAGAAAGACGTACGGGACATCGCTGGGTTGGTTTCCCGGTGGGATAAGAACACGATTGTCGTTGGCCCGCACCGCAATCTCATTGCGGATCTGAATATTTTGCCGATGCCGGCTTATGATTTATTTCCAATGGATAAATACGTGGGGCACACCTATTGGAAACCGTTTGCTGAATTAATGACCTCCCGCGGCTGCCCTGGCAAATGCCATTTCTGTTATGAATGGGCATTGTATGACAGCCGTTCGGCGACCAAAGATTTTACCTCGTGGCGCGGCACAAAGGGCAGACGCATCGTGGATGAATTGGATATTTTAGAAAAACAGTACGGCATCACCACGGTGGTCATGCAGGATGATGCCTTTAATAGCGACACGCCGGCGATGATCGAATTCTGCGAAGAAAAGATCAAGCGCGGCAATAAAGTGCAATGGGTCTGTTTGGGGCGCGCGGATCAATGGATTAGCCAGCATAATATTCTGCCTTTAATGAAGAAAGCGGGATTGTTTATGGCCTTGACCGGCGTGGAAGTCGAAGACGACAAGACTTTAGCCAAGACTGGTAAAGGCGTGACCATTGAGCAGATTACGAAAACCATTCAAATCCTGCGCGAACAGGATATCGGGACGGTGGGAACGGTCCTTATCGGCCTCCGGGACGACACAGAGGCTAAAATCAAGGAACGGCTGCGCATCGCGGATGAAATCGATCCGGATGTCTTTGCCTTGGATTATTTGACACCGGTGCCCAACTCCCCGGATTGGCGGTATGGCATTTCGCAGGGCTGGTTTGATCCGGATAAAATTGATCTTAAGACGTGGGATTTTCAGCACCCGGTTATCCCGACGGATCATTTGACCATTGAAGAGGTCGGCCGTTTAGGCGCCTGGTGCATGCGTGAGTATTATTCGAAGCCCGAGCGCATCCATCGCATCTTCACCAGCAATTACGATGATAAGGTCAAGTTGTGTGTGAAGGATTTTATGAGCAATATTTCGAAGTGGGAGGCCAATTCCCAGACTCCCGCGCAAACTGAAATTTCGAGGTAAAAATTATGTCCAATATTCCCCTGCCAACACAGCTGAAATGGGAAAGCCAATCCTTGGCGAAATTTAATACCGTGATACGCAAAATTCCGCTTTTTCATCGTGAAATTGCTAAGCAGGTTGTCACAAAAAAGGCAGAACTTAACGCGCAGCAGCGCGGGTCAGATACCGTACAGGAATCGGATATTGTCCGGGCTTTTTTTTCGGAAGTGCCTAAGGCTTTTTATAGTTTGATGATCCGTCTTTTGGATGAAGTGAAATATAATTACCGCGAATACGAGCCTAAATAAAGCACGAGCTGCAAGCGTGCGGAAGAGGTTTTTAAGCATGGCGCTTTTTGGACGGAAAAAACCGGGGCAGGCGGGGGACCAGAAGACGAAGGAAAGAATTATCCATCATTTCGTTTTTGTCGAAGTCCCTATGGAAGTGGTCGCTCCGCTCGTTATTCAATGGGGAGAATCACCTTGGTGGCCGGCAAAGGGCTGTTCGATCCAATATATTCGAAAAACACCGGGTGAACTGCAAATGGGAACACGTTTTCGGCAAAGGATTTTAAAACCTTTGGCACCGGGTTGGGACGTAGAAGTAGCTCAACTGATCCCGGGACGGCACTTGCAGTTGAAATTTCTTAACGGCCCGCTCAGAGGGTACGAAGATATTAAGCTCGAGTGGCGTTACAACGGCACGCGCGTTGATTATGAACTGCATTACCAGACCCGTGGCTTGGTGAATAAAGTTTTTTGGCCGATTTATTGCCAAAAAATTTATGATAACAGCATCAAAGTTGTCTTCGCGACTTTGAAAGAATACATTGCAAAAATTTATAAAGAACAGCAGGAACATCCTTAAGGGGACAGAGAATGAAAATTGCGATCATAGGTGCGGGGGCGATTGGTTCAGTGGTTGCCGGATATTTGACAAAGGCCGGAATCAGCGTCTTATTGGTTGGGCGGCGCGATCAGGTTGAGGCCATCCGACAGCAGGGGCTAAAGATTAAAAAATTTGACGGTACAGAAGATTTGATTTCAGTCCCGGTGGCCACTGAGCTGGACAGAGAATATGATTTAACGATTTTTAGCGTTAAGACGCAGGACATGGAAGCGGCGTATCAGCAAAATTATGAATGCCTGCCGCCGTTGGCAAACATTCTATCAATTCAAAATGGAGTGCAGGCAGACAATATTTTGAGCAGTCATTTTGAGCCAGAAAAAATTATCAGCAGTATTGTGATGTTTGGTGCGACTTATATTCAACCGGGGGAGGTTACGCTTAACTTTCCTGGGGATTGGATTATTGGCAAACCTTTTAGCGCTAACGGCACTAAGGTGACGGACGTGGAAGAGGTTTTAAGCCAGGCGTTTTCTGTTTATGTCACCGGCGAAATTGTTGGCATGAAATGGTTAAAATTATTTGTGAATTTCAATAATTGCCTGCCGGCCTTAGTCGGCAAGTCCATGCAGGAAACTTTCAGCGATATGGAGTTGTGCAAATTGAGCGTTATGCTTTTGCGCGAAGGCGTGGATGTCGTTGAGAATGCGGGGATTGAACTGGTGTCATTGCCAAAATTTCCTGTTGAGAAAATCAAAGGGCTTTCCTCCTTGCCCATTGATCAGGCTGCCGGGATTATTCACAAAACTTTGACCACGCTGAGCCAAGAGCCGCTTTATGGTTCGATTTTACAAAGTATTATGCGCAAAAAGCAAAGTGAGATTGATTTTATTAACGGAGAAGTAGCGCTTTTGGCAAGCCATACGGGGAAAAAATCGCCTTTGAATCGCAAAGTGGTTGACCTGGTGCACAGGGTTGAGCAGGGAGGAAAGTTTTTTACACCGCAAGAAGTAAAGAAAGAATTTTCACTCAATTGATAACGTTTAAAAAGGAAAAGATTATGAAGACAATGGCAGCCAGTTCAAAATTATCCTCATGGATCCCGGGATATTGGGACGATACTCAGCGCGAAGTTTGGAATTGTTTGGAGACGCATTGGGACCATTTGATCAATAAACGCGTGGATGAGTTTATCAAATTTATTCATCCGGACATGATGGGCTATGGCCATGAAAGTCCTATTCCCGTTGATCGGCCGTGGCTGGAGAAATGGGTGGGGTTTTGGACGAAGAGCACGAATATTGCGATTTGCGAGTTGCGCCCGATCCAGATGAAAATCTATGGCGATATTGCGATTTTGCAATATTTTATTTTTACGGTTGAGATTAACGCGGAAGGCGGCAAGCGGGTGGTTCGGCGTTACACCATGACGTGGAAAAAAACGCCTGAACGATGGGTCGTGATTGCCAGTCATAATAATTTAATGAATGAAACGTTGAAAGATTAAATAAAATAAAAAGTCAGAAATTAAAAAGTCAAAGGTGCAGCATAAAACTTAAAAATTTTTGAGTTGTCGATTTAACTTTTGAGTTTTAACCTTTGAGTTTATTTCAAGGAGCAAAAAATGGCCCGTAGAGTCGTCGTTACCGGAGTGGGAATTGTTTCGCCCAATGGCATTGGTAAAGAGGCCTGCTGGAAGAGTATGATTAACGGGATATCCGCGGTGCGGCGGGTTACGGAATTTGATGTTTCGCAGTTTAATACAAAAATCGCCGCGCAGGTGCGTGATTTTGATCCCTTAAGGTATGGGTTAACCCGTGATGAGGAAGTGCGCATGGACCGTTATGTGCAATTTGCGCTTGTCGCCGCCAAAATGGCGCTGGAAGATTCGGGATTAGATTTAAAACGTGTCAACCGCGAGCGCATGGGCGTGTCACTGGCGAATGCCATTTGTGGAACAAAATATATGGAAGAAGAATTTGCTCTGGTCACGGACAGCGGAAAAAATCCTATTGACCCAACCATTGTTCGGCCGGATCTTTATGATGCCTCGATGTTTAATACGCCATCGAGCGAGATTTCTGCCAAGTATCATTTCCATGGAATTTGCAACACCATTTCAACCGGATGCACGGCGGGCACGGATTCGGTTGGATTTTCCTACGAAGCCATTGCCGATGGGACTGTAGATATTATGGTAACTGGTGCCAGTGAAGCGCCGATTACACCCATTACGTTTGGGGCGTTTGACACTGTGAATGTGCTCTCTGCCCGCAATGATTATCCAGAGAAGGCTTCTCGGCCGTTCGACGCCAAACGCAATGGTTTTGTGATTTCCGAAGGTGCCGGGCTTTTGATCTTAGAGGAATTAGAGCACGCAAAAAAGCGCGGCGCGCGGATTTACTGCGAAATCGCTGGCTTTGGCACAACCAATAACGCCTACCACATGACGGATTTGCCTCCGGGGGGCGAGGCCAAAGCGGATTGTATTAATTTGGCTTTAGAAGATGCACGCGTGAGTCCGCAGCAGATCGATTATATCAATGCGCACGGTTCGTCAACGCGGCAAAATGATGTTTTTGAAACCAATGCTTATAAAATGGTATTTGGCGATTACGCTTATAAAGTTCCGATCAGTTCTTTAAAATCGATGATCGGCCATCCGTTAGCCGGCGCCAACGGGATTGAACTGGCCATGGGCGCGCTTATTTTTGAACGGAATATCCTGCCACCGACGATAAATCAGGAAAATCCTGATCCCGAGTGCGATTTGGATTATATTCCCAACGTTGCGCGGGAGAAAAAAGTCAACTGCATGCTTAAAACCAGCAGCGGTTTCTCCGGCATCCATTCGGCGATGGTACTGAAGAGGTTTTTCCAATAGAGTAAAAATTCATTATGCGACTATTAGCTGAGAAATGTCCGTTAGGTATAAAATTATTAGGGATTACCTTTCTCTTCTTGGGTACATTGTGGTTATCATCAGGGATTTTAGGTGGTTTAGAAATTAGAAAAATAAAAGAACAGTTTCAATGAAAGAAATAATTGTGACGAGGTGACTGATATGAAGAAAATTTGGGTACATAAAGCGAAAAGTTTTAAAGAGGCGGAAGAGTGGGACCGGAAATTCTGGCGGCAAGCTGGAAGTCATGCGCGTTTTTCTGCTGCTTTCTCGATATTAAAAGACTATATGAAAATGAAAGGAAAAGATGCGCGTTCTCTCAGATTACGAAGATATGTTCAAAATATTGAACGCCTATCGTATTAAATATTTAGTCATTGGGGCCTACGCTGTTATGTACTATACCAAACCCATGTACACTAAAGATATTGGTGTTTGCATTATTCCGGAACTCAATGACAAGGCTAAAGTTTACGAAGCGTTAAAAAAATTTGGCGCACCGCTTCATGGTATTCGACCGGAAGATTTTAACAATAAGCAGATGATTTTGCAGATTGGAGTTGCACCTGTACGGATTGATATTTTAATGGATATCCCTGGGATATCGTCTCAGTCAGCATGGCGGCATAAAAAACGAATTTGCTATGGTAAAACACCCATTTATGTTTTGGGTAAGAAAGACTTAATTGCCGCTAAGAAAAAGGTTGGACGGCCGCAGGATAAGATTGATCTTGAATATTTAAAAGATTGAAATAAAACATACAAAAGGAATTTATTATGCAACCCATAGCTATCACAGGTCTCGGTATTGTTTCTCCCAGCGGGATGGATAAGCGGAAGTTTTGGTCGAACGTGGTGCACGGCCGGTCGGCGATCGAAAAAATCACGCGTTTCGATGCCTCCAAATACGCCTCGCGCATTGCCGGGCATGTGCATGAGCTCGATGCGTATAGTAATGTTTCCTCGCGGTTATTGAAAAAGATTGATGTATTTGCACATATGGCGCTGGTTGCATCGGAATTAGCTATTCAAGATGCAAAGTTGGATTTAACACAGGAAAATTTAAAGCGCGCGGGAATTTTTATGGGCAACGCAATTGGCGGCTGGTTGTATGCTGAAACGGAATTACGTGATCTTTATTTGGAAGGCCGCGAGGGTGTGAGTCCATTTATGGCCTCGGCGTGGTTTCCGGCGGCGCCGCAGGGACAGGTTTCGATTCATTATGGGATCAAAGGGTACAGCAAAACCATTGTGGCCGACCGCGCCAGTTCTTTGATGGCGATTGCTTACGCCGCGAAAAATCTAATCCGCGAAAAAAATGATTTTATTTTAGCCGGCGGGATGGAAGCGCCGGTCACGCCTTACGCGCTTTTATGCTGCAACACATCAGGGATGTTAACATCGAATAGTGCTAATCCCCATACAGCTTACAAACCTTTTGATAAAAATCGTGATGGATTCGCGATTGCGGAAGGCGCAGGTATTTTAATTTTAGAAGGACAGGATAGGGTGAAGAAACGAAACGCGCATGTCTACGCCAATATTGTCGGATTCGGGACGACAACGGATGCGGTTAACCGCATTGATCCCGCCGAAGATGGCGTGCAGTTAGCCAAGGCGATCCGCATGGCTTTAGAGGATGCGCGGTTGGAATCTTCAGAGATTGATTACATTTGTGCCGATGGAGCCGCCACAAAAATCGGAGATATCTCCGAGACACGGGCGATCAAACAAGTATTTAACAGCCATTCAAAAAAGATTCCGGTTTCGGCACCGAAAGCTGTTTTTGGGAATATGCTAGGCGCCAGCGGGGCAGTCGATGTGGTTGCAACGATTTTGGCTATGGAACATAGCATGGTCCCTCCGACGATTAATTACACAACCCCCGACACTGAATGTGATTTAGATTATTGCCCGAATAAGGCGCAGGCAAAAGAAATTAAAAACGCGCTCGTTATTAATCGAGGGCGGGGGGGGATAAATGCGGTGTTGGTGTTGCAAAGACTATAGACAATTGACCATAGACTATAGACTTAAAGTTTTTTTGTCAATGGTCAATGGTCGATAGTCTCAATAAGGAGGTTTAAACGTGAATATCAATAATCAAACAACGACAAATTTAGAAGAAACAGTTAAAGGAATTTTTCAAAAGGTTTTGGATATCAAACCATCGGAAATTATTCCGGGAGCGAAGCTCGATGAATCGCTGGGGATCGACTCAACGGAGCTTGTTGAGATTTCCGTGGCGATTAAAAAAACTCTGGGTGTGCCGCTGGCGGATAATGAAATTAAAAAGACGCATTCATTTAATGAAATTATTGAAATATTGAAAGGGAAAGGACTAAGTTAACAGTAGATAGTATATCGTCCATCGGATATAGTACTGTGTTACCTAAATTATGTTTCGAGGAGCACAGTACAGTACCTTGCTCCTCTGATGATTAATATATCTAAAATTAAGGTAACAAGGTACTATGGGCCTTTGTACAACTAAAGAAAAAAATTTGGATTTATCATTGAGGAGACAAAGGCCAATATTGACTACCTCAATTCTTTTGGTTCTACAAAGGTCAATAGAGCACGATATGCTACATACTACATACGTTATGCAATATGAAAATCATTGATTTATCCTTACCTATCGATGACACGCTCGTCGAAACCCACGACGCCAAAATTGATCGCATTTCGCATGCCGAGGGTGTGGAGCATTTTAATTGGGTGGTGATGAGTAAACAGCCCGGCGGTCAGGAACGTTTTGACCGCGGTGAGCGGGTGGCGACCAAAGAGGAAATTCCTGATGGAGAAATGCTTTCGCTGGAGATTGTCCACTCATCGGTCCATATGGGAACGCATGTGGACGCGCCGTTTCATTATGGAAGCAAGTGTGAAGGAAAGCCGGCCAAACAGATTATGGATATTCCGCTGGAATGGTGTTACTGTCCGGGCGTGCGGTTGGATTTTACGCATTTAAAATTTCCACAATTCATAGATAAGAAGGAAGTGGAAGAGGCCGTAAGGAATATTCATTATAAAATCAAACCCATGGATATTGTTTTAATCTGGACCGGCGGCGATAAATTGATCGGCACTGATGATTATGTGAATAAGTATGTTGGCATGATGCCGGACGCGGTGGAATATTTGCTTGACCAAGGCGTCAAGATGATGGGCATTGACACAATCGGTTTAGACCGGCCATGCTTTTTAATGTTTAAGGAATTTTTGTCTACCAAGGATAAATCGAAGATTTGGCCGTCGCATTTTCTTGGCCGCCAACGGGAATATTGCCACATGGAGCGGCTGGGCAATTTGGGGGCGATTCCGAAGGCGCATGGATTTATGGTTTCGTGTCTGCCTGTAAAGGTGCGAAATGCTGGGGCGGGGTGGGCGCGAGTTGTGGCAATTGTGAGTTAAAATAAATGTTAAAATATTGGGCGCAAAAATCATACGATCTGAGGTTATTCCAGTTTTAACCGGGAGATACATATGGTACTTGATTTAACGAGTTTAAGGCGCGCGGTTGTTTCACTAGAGAATGCGCTGGGGTTTGCCTGTTCAGAAGATCAATTGGCGGGATTGAGCGATGCGCAAAAGGATGTTATCCGTGCGGGGGTTATCCAGAATTTTGAATTTACTTACGAATTAGCCTGGAAATTTATGAAACGCTGGCTTGAGAAAAATCTTGGCTCCGTTTATGTTGATGGATTGCCGCGGAAAGAATTATTTAGAATGGCGGCCGAATCGCAGTTGATCACGGGTGTCAGTCGTTGGCTGCAATACCACGAGGCGCGTAATGAAACCGCACACACCTATGATAAAAAAAAGGCACGGGAAGTTTTTGAAGCCGCTCAAAATTTTTTAAGTGACGTTAAAAAACTTCTGCAAAATTTGGAAAATAAGAATGATTGAAACTTCTCCTGGAGATTTAGAAACGGTTAAAAAAATTTTGGCAGAATATGTTCCAGGTTTCGAAGTACGTGTCTTTGGTTCGCGGTTGATCGGCCAGGCCAAATCCTATTCTGATTTGGACATTGCGGTTGTCGGAAAAGACAAAATGGCACAAACAGTTTTTATCAAGTTAAAAGATGCGTTTCAGGAATCCAATCTTCCTTTTCGAGTAGATGTCATTGACTGGCATAGAATATCGCCAGAGTTCCAAAAGATTATTGCCAGGGAATATGAAGTTATTCAGAGTTAGATAGTTTGAGATAATTATGCCTCAGCGTAAACAAAAAAGGGTCGCTCAACAAAAATCCGGCCGGCTGCGCATCGGCGACAACTGGAACGCGATTACGATTATCGCTCTTTCGCAGAATAATCCGCTTAAGGCGATTGCGGAATTTGTGGAGAACAGCATCGATGCCAAGGCCAAACATATTTCCATTATCCGCGGGAAAGTCAGAGGGGAACACTTTTTAAAAATTGTCGATGATGGGGAAGGCCTACCGCTGGATGAAACTGGCGTGCCCAATTTTCAATATGTGGCCACTCACATCTGCGATTCTATTAAACGGAGATTGAAGAATGAGGGTGTTTTGGGAGTTCAAGGAGAGTTCGGTATCGGTTTATTGAGTTTTTGGACCGTGGGTGAGTGTTTATTGTTGAGCTGCGGCGCAAAGGATAACAAAATTTATCACATGCGCATGACCCGCGGCGAGCCGGGATATCAGATCACGCATCGTCAGCTTTTGAGTTTTTTCCCGGGGACAGAACTGCTGATTTCGCCGCTTTTGGCTGGGTTAAGACAACTCAATGGAGAAAAGATCCAGCGGTATCTTGCTTCAGAATTGCGCGACCGTATCCGCCAGACACAAATCAAGGTGAAGGTCATTGATCACTTTCAGCGCTGTGAATATCCCGTGGAACCGCGCCAGTTTTCCGGCCAATTGATTCATCAATTACCTTCCCTTACAGCACCCCAGGGAGAAATTTACACTGAACTTTATTTAAACAGCCCCGAGCAGGACAATAAAATTGGTCTTTACCGCTGTGGGACGCGTGTTTTGCCTTCTTTAACCCAATTGGATGAATTTCAATGCGCTCCCTGGACATCCGGTTATTTGCAGGGGATTATGGACGCGCCGTTTCTTAATTTGACGCCCGGGACCCGCGACGGCATTATCCGCGATGAGCAGTTTGAACTATTCTGTCAAATGGTAAGACCCTTGCAGGAGAAACTTTTGGAAGTGATCGCCGAGCAGCACCGGGCGCAGGAAGAGCGCTCCAGCAAAGAAATATTAAAAACGGTACAGATGGCTTTAAAAGAGGCAATTTTAAGTTTACCCCAGGAAGAATACGATTGGTTTGAAGTTCACGCGAATAAATTTTCGTCTTCGTTAAATGTAAAACCCGAAGCGTCGATGAGTACTGGTTCTATGGACGGCGATACCTTGGTCATCCCAACGGAAGAAAAATTCGAAACTGAGGAAATTGATCCCCCTGCGCAAAAACAATTTTTCGAATTTTCCGGGCCGCTTCAGCAGATTAAAATTTCTCCCGGCACGTGCAATATTTCTGTGAATTCGAAACGGAATTTCCGGGTTATCTGCCGGGACCGTAAAAAACTTTCGGTTGATCAGAATCTATCTTTTCAGTGGGAGATTTTGGAGGGAGCCGGAATATTAAATCCTGCAGACAGTTCAATGGTCACGTTTGAAGCGCCGGCTGAACCTTGTCTTTGCCGGCTGGGAGTGAAAGTCCGGCAGAATGACATTGAATGTCAGGCCGAGGCGATTATTACCGTTACCGATTCCATTCTTCCGGAACATCTGATGACTTCCAAGACAGCCAAAAAAGGTCTCCCTGGTTATACTTTAAAGAGCGCGCCCGGCGAGCTATGGCGTTCGCGGTATGATATTGATCAAAATCTGGTTGTCATCAACAACGCTCACCGCGATTTTGTCTACGCCTCCAAAGAAAAAAGCCGAAAATTAAGATACATCTGCCGTTTGTTTGTGAAGGAGCTGATCTTGGCCAATTTTATCAATGGCAATTCCTCAGAACTCCTCGAGCGGATGATTGAGTTGTCTTTGTATACGGAGGAGAGTTTGCGGTGAGGGGAATGAGTGAGGAGCTGGAAGTTTTAAAGCTGGTTGCGCAGCATCTGAATAAAGCCAATATCATTTATATGATTTCTGGTTCGATGGCCGCCAATTATTACACCGTGCCGCGCATGACGCGTGATATCGATGTGATTATCGAGTTAAGGGGCAAAGATAAAGACCATTTTATTAAAATTTTTGAAAGAGATTTCTGGATTGATCCTGACATGGTTAGTGCGGAGATTATTCGTCAAGGCATGTTTAATCTGATTCATCGCGAATACACAGTAAAAATTGATTTTATTCTTAGAAAGAATTCGGATTTCCAGAATGCCGCATTTGGCCGTAAACAAAAGGTTAAAATAGAGGGCAATACTCTTTGGTTTATTTCGAGAGAGGATTTAATTTTGGCAAAACTTTTATGGGCTAAGGATAGTTTCTCTGCGCTTCAACTTGGTGATGTCAGAAATTTATTAAAGGATATCAGCGAAATTGATCAGCCGTATCTTGAAAAATGGATAAAAAATCTAGAGCTTGAAGAAGTTTATGGGAAAGTAAAAATATGAACGATACATCGGAAAAAGTTGACGCCTATTTTAGAGGATTATTGATGAAAAAATCTCCGCAAGAGCGTTTGCGGATGGGCTGTTCGATGTTCGACACGGCCAAAGCGATCGTGCGCAGCTCTATTCTTGAACGAAATCCTAAAAGCTCATCGCGGAAGATTAAAAGAGAAATATTTTTACGATTTTACGGCCAAGATTTTCAGCAGGAGCAGCGGAGAAAAATATTGGAGACTTTAAAATAGAAAAAGGGAGAATCTTTATGGGACACACACGGAATGAAATCATGATCAACGCACCGTATGATTTAGTGTTTGATGTTTCCAACAAAATCGAACGCTGGACGGAGTTATTCGGGAAAGAATATGCTAAGGCCGAAGTTCTGGAGCGCAAGGGCAATGAGATCACGTTTCGTTTAACCGATGAAGATGGGAAGTCCTGGGTGTCCAAGCGCTGGCTGCATAAGGAAAATAAGTATGCCGTGGCCTCGCGTTACGAGCCGATGTTTCCGTTTAAATATATGAAGATCGCCTGGTTTTATGTTGAGGAGCCCGAGGGTGTCAAGATGATTTGGATTCAGGATTTTCAAACGGATCCGAAATTTACGAAATTTACGGAGGAACAGATTGAAGGATTTATTAATCAGCATTCGCGGGATAATATGAAGATTTTTAAGAAAGTGATTGAGAAAGAAGCGGAAAATTTGGCATTGAAAAAGTAGTTATGGAAATCCTAAATTCTAATATCGAAATTCTAAACAAATTCGAAATGTGAATATTCCAATGTTTAGCATTTGAGATTTAGAATTTTGAATTTGTTTCGGATTTAGGATTTAGATATTGGGATTTGTGAAAAATTCAAAGAATATTATTATCTTTTTAATCTGTTTCGGCAACATCGCCATTTCCTTCAATACAGCTGCGGTGGCAGCGGCGATACCGATGATCAGCGAAGATCTTGGCCTGCCGAATTTTAGTGTGGCTCAGCTGGTGCCGTTTTATATGATTCCCTACGGTGTGGGAGCGCTTTTGTACGCTCTTTTTACGAAATATTTGAGCTACCGGAGGGTACTGGCGGGTGCTATGCTTATCTACGCGCTGTTCAGTCTGGTGACCGCCTTAAGCCAGTATCTGCCACAAATGCTTCTGGCCCAAATCGGGGCAGGAGTAGCGGCGGCTGGTTCTACACCTTTGAGTTTGATGATTATTGGTGAACTCTTTGAAAAGAATGTTCGCGGACGGCTGGTGGGAACATATTTTGGCTGTAGTTTCTTTGCATCACTGGTGGGGATATTTTTTATGGGAGTTGCGCATTGGCGCTGGTTATTTTTTATTCCAGCGGGAATTGCGTTCTTAACTTCGTTGAGTTTTTATCTGCTTAATACAGATATTTTACGGCGGGTGCATGGTTTCCGCGTAAATTACTTTCAGATATTTTATGAACGGCCGGTGCGGCGGGTATTTATTTTTATTTTTCTGATGAGTTTTTTATATCACGCGGTGCATAAATGGTATGGACTGTATTTGTATGAGGAATACGGTTTAGATAAAACGGCCATCAGCGCGTTTTTAATTATTGCGGCGGTCTGCGGTCTGGCTGGCCAAAACATCGGGGGATATTTGTCCGATAAAAAAGGGCGGATGGTGACCTGTTTTATGGGCGGTCTAATCCTGGCGTTGGGAACGATGAGTCTCGCTGGGCATTATTCGATTTTTATTGTGCCGGTGATTTTAGGCGGCATTGCGATGGGCTGGACGATCAACCATAATTCGGTCTCAACGATCTTAACGGATTTTCCGGACGAATACCGGCCGATGATTGCCAGCCTCAACTCGTCGGTGCGGTTTGCCAGCGGCGGTCTAGGATTTTTGTTGAGCACATTTTTTGTGGAAAGAAGTTTTGCGTACACATTTTTGGGGATTGGATTTCTTTTTTTAATTTTGTCCATAAATCAAAAATATTTTATTGCCAAAATCTAAGGGAGGAGTCATGAGTGAACTTAATTTAAAAGGAAAAAATGCTATTATCACGGGAGCGAGTAAGGGTATCGGCAACGCCATTGCTGCACGCTTGGCGCAGGAAGGGGTCAATGTTCTGATGGCGGCGCGGACTCAATCCACGTTGGATGAGGCCTCTAACGAAATCCGGAAAAAATATCCAGGAGTGAGGGTACTGGGATTAGCCACTGATGTCGCGCGATTGGATGGCCTGCAGCGGCTGGTGAATACCGCGGTCAAGGAATTTAAAACCATTGATATTTTGATTAACAATGCGGGGGTTTCCAGCCAGTATCCCTTTGAGAAGCAGCCGTTGGAGGATTTGGAAAAATTGGCTTTCACCAATTATTTAGGGTACGTGCGTTTGATCCGTTTGGTGATTCCTTATATGATCGAACGAAAAAGCGGGGCGATCATCAATATGGTCTCTGGCTCGACGCTGGTTGACCCGATTCCGCGCGGCTTCTTGACCTACAGTTCGCTCAAAGTGGGCTTAAGGGCGTTTTTAAAGGGATTATTTTGGGAAATGCGCGATCATGGAATTAAGGTCACTTCGATTTTACCGGGTGTCGTGGACACGGATTTAACGGACCATCTGCAGGATATCACAAAAGAGCAAAAGGATCGGCTTATGTCACCGGAGGTGGTGGTGGATATGATTATGTTTGCTTTGTCTGTTCCGCAAAATGCTTGTCCATTGGAACTCGCGGTCATTAATCAGCAGACGCCATGGACTAAGCCAATTATCGATTATAAACAAGCTCAGGCGAGATGATTAAATGATTAAGGGAGATGAAAATGGATAAAACCATCGCCGTGTTTAAGAAAAACAAATTCCAAGAAATCCGCGTGGGTGTCCGCGCATTCAAGGGCAATGATCTGGTGGATATCCGCACGTGGACCATGACTCAGGGAACGGAAGAAATGGTCCCAACGGCAAAAGGGGTTTCGATCAACGTGAGCCTTTTGGCGGAGTTAAAAAAATCCTTGGATGAAGTTGAAAAAGTTCTTAAAGAAAATAAGATGATCTGAATTTTAGAGACTGGTTGTTTCTGAAATTCATTCTAGTACTGTGTTACCTAAATTGTGTTTAAAGGAGCACAGTATACAGTACCTTGTTCCCTTATGATTATTGACTCGCATAGCCATTATATGCCACTCGCAGTGGCGCAGCATACCGCATTCTTTAAAGTGAATTGGTCTGATATCGAGCGGCATTTAACTTTAATGGATCAAAACGGTATAGAACGATCGGTTTTGCTTTACCCAACGAGCGACGCGCATCTTCAAATGGGCGGCTGGCAAAAATTGTGCGACGTTTATAATTTAGAAATTTCAAAAATTGTTAAAAGATATGGTGATCGTTTTATCGGCGGGGGGATCCTTCCAGTTGATCAGCCGCAGAATTTTAAAAAAGAATTGCAAAGGGTTGAGGATTTGGGCTTGCAGGTGATTTCGTTGGCATCGAGTTATGAGGGAAAATATCTGGATGACGCGATTTTTGATCCGGTCTATGAATTTGCCGCGCAGACCGGTATGCCGGTTCATGTGCATCCGCAGATTATGAATCCCATTGGCGAAGAACGGCTGAAGGATCCGTTGTTGACTCCGGTTTTGGAGTATGTTTTTGATGTCGCGGCCTGTATCGGTAAGATGATGATGAACGGGACTTTTTTAAAGTACCGGGATGTGAAATTTATTTTTGCGCATTACGGCGGAGTACTGCCAATAGTGAAGGAGCGTTTCGACAGCACGTATCAAATGCTGCGCAAAAGAAATTTTGTGAAAGACTTAAATAAAAATCCAAGTGATTATTTTAAAAATTTATTTTTTGATATCAGCGGATCTAAATCAGTCGCGTCTTTGCTATGCGCCTTAGAAATGGTTGATGCCGCGCATATCCTTTTTGGGAGCGATTTTCCAGCCAATCAGAATGTTGCCGCCGCCATTGCTTTTATCGACGGAACGCCGCTTCCGGCAAGCGATAAATCCGCTGTTTTTGCTGATAACTTTGTCGGTCTGCTGCGCGGCGGCCTTCCAAAATTTAACAGGGCTTAAACCCTTGCGATTGCTAAGTTTTTCATCTTTAAATAAATAAAAAAAACTTGACAAGATCTAGTCGCTCTGGTATTCTTCTTACACCTTTTAGCGTCTTCTTTGAACACTTTTCGTTTTGAACTTCGCCTGGTATCAATTTACGACTATACATCCGGCGCAATGAACCGGAAAGAATTTTTTTTGAAGACGAATGATCTTTGAAATCTTATTATCTTTGTGACAGAACCAAATTCAAGCCAAGTTGTTTTCGGAGAGTTTGATCCTGGCTCAGAGTGAACGCTGGCGGCGTGGATTAGGC
>CAYHTV010000036.1:0-16916 GCA_964359575.1 uncultured Planctomycetales bacterium | reverse complement strand
GAGACAAAGGCCAATATTGACCACCTCAATTCTTTTGGTTCTACAAAGGTCAATAGAGAACGCAGTTCTCGAACGGGATGAACAAAAATAGCACTCTTTTCTCGTGAGTGCTATTTTGTAAACAAAAAAATTTAGCGATTCCAAAAAACCAATTCTATCCCCTTGAAAACCAAATTTTGATCAACGGCATCAATCGGACTCTGAATAAACTTCCGCATTACCTTTATATATCCGCCGGTGACTATAACTTTCGGCCGGCAGCCAATTTGCCTAGCGATTTGCGAGATCAAGCCAGAACTCATAGCTCCATACCCATAAAACAAACCGCTTAGAATACTTCCCTGCGTGTCCCGGCCAATCAAACTCTTCGGTCCTTTGATGCGAATTTTAGGAAGCAGCGCGGTTTTAGCAGACAAAGACTCTGCCGACAAACGGATACCCGGAATAATAATCCCACCCAAATATTCCTTTTTTCGCGAAACCACATCAAAAGTAATCGCTGTCCCAAAATCGATAATGACCGTTGGTGCACCGTAAAGAGTCATTGCAGCATAAGCGCATACGAGACGATCCTGACCGACTTGTTTGGGTTTGCGGTAACAATTTGTGATGGGAACCAACCGATCTTTGCCGATCACGAAAGGTTTTATGGAAAATATCTTTTCGGCTACACTTTGCACCATCTCCAGCCGAGGCGGCACGACACTGCAAATGGCAATTCCCTCTAGCTGCGGACATTGGCGGGCAAAAGATGCGCAAATAGTCCGCAATTTTTTTCTTAAAAAATTCCGCGGCAGATGGGTTTCAACCCGCGAGATTTTTAAAACCTTCTTATTCTCGATAAGCCCCAAGGCAATTGTGGTGTTCCCGATATCAATCGCTAAAAGCATACGCACTCACTTCTTAACCTTTTGTGAAATTTTAACGCGCGGATTCAGTTTAACTTCCCGCGCCAATTCCGGAGGGACCAAGCCGTTTATTTTAAGTTCGCTAATCTTATCACGGAACAACGCCGCACGCTCAAATTGTAAATTCCGGGCAGCCAACTCCATTTGCCGTTCCAAATCCGCAAGCAAATTGGAAAACGCATACCGCTCAGGATCCTGCCCCACTGCCGCCCATACGACTTCCTCGGCCTTTTCCTCAGCGAACTGTTCGATCCCCTGGCTTATGGCCTTTTGAATGGTAGTCGGAGTGATGTTATACTTTTGATTAAATTCAATCTGAATTTTCCGCCGGCGTTTGCATTCGTCGATCATGGACTTCATCGCTGCGCTAACGGTATCGGCATATAAAATCACCATGCCATTGATATTACGGGCGGCGCGGCCCGCCGTTTGGATCAAAGATGTCTGGGAACGTAAAAACCCTTCTTTATCCGCATCAAAAATTGCCACCAACGACACTTCCGGCAGATCCAACCCTTCCCGCAGCAGATTCACACCCACTAGGCAATCAAATTTTTTCATGCGCAGATCCGCCAAGATTTTAGCGCGGTCGATAGTTTCAATATCCGAATGCAGATATTTCACCTGCAAGCCGCTTTCCTGCAAATATTCGGTTAAATCTTCCGACATTTTTTTGGTGAGCGTAGTAATCAAAACCCGCTCATTGATCTGAGCGCGTTTTTGGGTTTCCTTAATAATGTCTTGCACTTGGCCGCGGGTGGCTCTTACTTCAATCGGCGGGTCCACGATTCCTGTTGGGCGTATGATCTGCTCAATTATTCTTCCCGGGGCGTCTTTGCGTTCAAACGGCCCCGGCGTTGCCGATACATAAATTTTTTGTTTAATGATTTGCATAAATTCCTGAAATTTGAGCGGGCGGTTGTCTAAACACGAAGGCAGGCGGAAACCATATTCCACCAAAGTTTCTTTGCGGGCCCGGTCGCCTTCGTACATGCCGTTCAACTGCGGCACAGTGACATGCGATTCATCAATCAGCACGATAAAATCTTCCGGAAAATAGTCCAGCAAACAAAACGGCCGGCTGAGCGCTGGACGGCCCGATAACGCCCGGGAATAATTCTCAATGCCGTGGCAATATCCCATTTCTTTGAGCATTTCCATATCAAAACGCGTGCGCGAGTTCAGACGCTGGGCCTCCAATAATTTTCCCCGCTTTTTCAATTCCGCCACATGCGCTTCGAGCTCCGCCAAAATCATCTTGATGGCATCCTCCACCCTCGGTTTCGAAATAATAAAATGTTTCGCTGGATAAATAGCAATCTTGGAGAGCTCCGCCTTCTTTTCCGCCGTCACAGGGTCGATTTGAAAAATTTTTTCAATCTCATCGCCGTAAAATTCAATCCGCAATGCGTCCTGGCGGTATGCCGGAAAAACTTCCACCACATCGCCTCTCACGCGCAACTTTCCGCGGCTGAATTCATAATCATTGCGCTCGTACTGAATATTAATCAGATCGAGCAATACTTTATCGCGCTCAATCGGCTGGCCTTTTTCCAGATATAATAAACTTTTTTTATAATCCTCCGGCGAACCGAGATTATAAATGCAGGAGACACTGGCGACAATGATCACATCCCGCCGCGACAACAGCGATGTCGTGGAAGACAATCGCAGACGGTCCAACTGGTCATTCACCGAAGCGTCTTTTTCAATATACACATCCGTTTGCGGGACATAGGCCTCGGGCTGATAATAGTCATAATAACTGACAAAATATTCCACGGCACTATTGGGAAAAAATTCTTTAAATTCGCTGTAAAGCTGAGCCGCAAGGGTTTTGTTGTGCGAAATCACTAACGTTGGGCGGTTGATCCGTTCAATAACGTTGGCCAGCGTAAATGTCTTGCCGCTGCCGGTCACTCCCATTAAAACCTGAGCCGGCTCGCCTTGTTCAATACCCTTCACCAATTGATCGACCGCGCCGGTTTGTTCAGCCACCGGACGGAACTTACTTTTGAGGACAAATTTATCCATAATAAACTGCGGGAATTACGGATAGGACTTTCGCGTTTGAATATAGAGTCTGTCATTCCCGCGTCCTCCTTAAGGCGGATCAGCCTATGGCTGAAAGGCGGGAATCCATGCCTCTCGTCGAAGAGAAGCCTAATGGATTCCCAACAAAGGCATTCGGGAATGACAAACGCGTAAGTCCTAACGGAGACACTGTTTGGGATTTTAGCAATTCGTCAATCCGCTCAAATACTCTCTGGACGGCGCTTTCGTTTCTAAACGATTCAATATTTTTAAAAGGAATGGAATTTATTGTTAAATAGCGGATTTCGATCTCCGTCCCCTCGCTTTTGGTCCGCAAAATAATGTTGATCCGCGCATACCGCGATCCCAAAAACATGGCCGTTTGCCGCACTTCGGTAAACAGAATAATTTGTCTGGCTTCGCGGGGATCCCCCTCTTCATATACGGCGGGATCTCCCTCGGATGTAATCTCCCATCCTAGATCATGCAAGGCAGTGCGGCTCGCCTGGAGGGCATCATCAAAACTGGCATAAAAATGTTTTTTGTAGGAATTTCTATCTGCCAAATACTGCGGAATCCTGGCAGTGGCGCATCCATACAAAAATACCAGGCATACAATCCAAAAAATTTTTCGCATATCAGATCTCCTTTGCTTAGCAAATTTTTCCGTGCTTATACGGACGGGTTTTATTTTTATGCGATTTTTTCTCGATTTCAGCTTCGATGTCGATCCCCAATCCGCCGCAGAGGTCCAAAAGACGGATAAAACTATCGGCAATTTCTTCCTTAAAATTAGCCTGATCTTGAATGCGGTGCGCCTCCATCGCTTCGGCCAATTCAGTAACGATGAGCATCAAAGCCTCGCCGATATTGCGTTCCTTATCCCAAAAACCCTTCTCCATCGCAATAGAGTGACACGTATGTGCCAATTGATTTAATGACTGCCCTTTGATTTGTACGTTTTCCAAGATGATCCTCCTTTATAAACTCAAAAGTCAAAAATTAAAAATCAAAAATTTAACCGCAATTTCGACTTTTTATTTTTGCCTTTTGAGTTTTAAGTTTTAAGTTTCTAACTTTTCTTTAAGAACTCTTCCATGTCCTGCGGCCAGGGCGCTTGGGCAGCAATTTTATGTTGTGTACCCGGATGCTGCCATTCAATCCTGGCGGCATGCAGCGCAGGGCGACGAAATCGCAGTTCATAATCACGCGCAAAGGCGTATTTTCGCTCCCCCACCAACGGATGCCCAATTTCACTGAATTGAATACGGATCTGATTGGTGCGCCCTGTAACGGGCAGAACCTCGAGGACGCTAAACTTCCTTTTGACTTGAATAACATTATAGCGGGTGACCGCCAATTTCGCTGGAGAATTCTTTTGATATTTTTTCTGCTCACGATCACGGATATAACTTTTCAGCTCACCGCCTGGGCGATTCAACTTTCCGTGAATAAAGGCAATATATTTTTTCTTCACTGTCAGCTTCTTGAATTGATTCATAATGAGTTCTTGATTGCGTGCCCCTTTGGCAAAAATAATTGCCCCCGTCGTGTCGCGGTCTAACCTATGACAAGGGTATAATTTTCCAAAATTTTGCGAAGAGGGGCATTGACGATTAACAATCGCAGCTAATGTATTTTTTTCTTGAGCGGGGGTGGGGACAACCAACAATCCGGCTGGTTTATCAAAAACAACCACGCAATCATCCTGATAAAGCACAGGAATTAGTCTGCTCGTATTCTCAGGCGGCATACGATTGAACAAGCTTATGGGGTGGACTCGTCCTTGGGGCCAAACTGTTCTTGAAAAAGCTGAGTTAAATAATTGAGCTTACGGATAATTAAAATTGGAAAGACCACAATCCAGATCTGAAATACCAGGGCTAATAAAGCCTGAATCGGGGTAACGCTCAAGTTAATGCCATTTTCCATAAGTTTATATCCTTATACTATCCGGCGGATTCTTACTTTTATCTTTTTTGATTTCGTCCTGCACATAATCGCTGATATAATCTGCGTCCTTTTGCTTAATATCATTAAAATAAATTGCGGCATGATAATAGTCCTGTCCGGCAATCGGCTCCATACGTATCACAATTCCCTGACATGATATTTTTTTGGTCACGGTTTTGCCATTTCTCTTAAGAGGCAGCAAAAGATGAATCTTAAGTTTGGTCATCGGCGCAACAAATTTATTGACCCGGCAGTACGCCCCCGTACGGCTGAAATTTCTGGTCTCGGTCACAAAATCGGCCTCTTCGCAGGAAATCTTGACCGGCAGATTATAATCAACCCGGGGATGCTTGCGGCGTTCGTCGAATGATTTTGAGGAGTCCATATACATTATTCCTGGGCTGGCGCGGCTTTAGCGTTATTCTTCCAGCAATTTTTATTACAATAATAATGGCCGTTACGATAATATCTTTTGGTTTTCTTCATGGGTTTTTTACAAAAAAAACAATTTTTTAATTCATCGGTTGATGATGCAGGTTGTTCAGCCATAGCAAACTTCCTACTCCTTTCTTACTTCCTATCCAATCTATTTTTAAGGGATTTACTTCGAGCGCGCACTTACGTATTTTTTAATCAGTTCCCGAGACTTGACCATTGTATCGTCATCATGAAATTTTACTCCCACCTGGTATCGCTCGGAATGCGGAAGCATTTGGATCCAAACCACACTCCCATGAAGGCTGAGAATCATTTCTGGCGAAAGCTGCATAGCGACAGCCACCGGCTCATTGAGCGGGATAAAATCTTCTGTTTGAAATCGTACCCCCCCCTCACTTAAATCAAAACCCAGGCTGCCGTTATTTGGTATCGCGGCCCCTTTCGCGTATTGCAGAGGCTCCCGGAATTCCACCCGTTTGACTCTTCTCTTTTCTTGTTCCACGGCTCCCACTTTCTTCATTCGTATATAAAGCGGATTAATTATAACATATTCTTTTAGAGTGACAATGACTTTTTCAACCGTCTTCAACCGTCTTCAACCGTCTTCAACCGTCTTCAACCGTTTTCGAACCGTTTTCAAATAAGACGACTTTACCTAAATCCAATAAAATGATATAATTTCATCCGCATGTATAAAAAATTCTACAATTTAAAAGAAAATCCCTTTAATGTTACCTCTGACCCAGCTTTTTTCTTCTCTAGTTCCCGCCATGCAGAAGCCTTTGTGCATCTGGTTTACGGGATTCAACAGCGCAAAGGCATTATTGTGGTGACTGGTGAAATCGGCACCGGTAAAACTACCCTCTGCCGAACGCTGCTCAATAAGCTCGATCCCAGCATTAAAACAGCCTTTATTCTCAACCCAAACTTTTCTGATGTGCAGCTTTTGCAATTAATCATCAAAGATTTAGAAATCCACGGGGAATTCAAAAATAAACTTGCTTTGGTCACTGCTTTAAATGAATTCCTACTCCAAGAAACGAGCCAGGGCCACAATGTGGTTATTATTATTGATGAAGCGCAGAATTTAGGGATTAGGCAGTTGGAACAAATACGCCTGCTTTCCAACCTGGAAACAGAAAAAGAAAAGCTGTTGCAAATCATTTTGGTAGGCCAGCCGGAATTGTACGCTAAGCTAAAATTGCCTGCTTTACGCCAGCTCCAGCAGCGGATTAGCGTGCGCTACCATATTCTCCCGTTAGACAAATCCGAATTGAGCCAATACATCAACCACCGTATGAAAATCGCTTCTGCGAATGGATTTACCGTATCCAGCCTGCAATTTACCGAGAAAGCCATTGAAGCGATTTATCATTTTTCGCAGGGGACCCCGCGTCTCATCAATATCCTCTGCGATCGGGCATTATTAGCAAGTTTTGTGGCCGAGACGTTTAGCATCGATGAAAATATTATCCATAAATGTTCACGCGAAATAGGAATTATGGTTTAAAGTATATTGGCAGCCGGCAAATGAGGCTCTAAAATAAAAGTAATTTTTCATTTCAAAGGACACGAAAAATGAGTATTATTAATGATGCGCTAAAGAAAGTTCAACACAATCTCAACACTACCAATTCTCTGGAGAAAGCCCAGTCTATGCCTGAATCAAATACGCCAATCAGTCCGCAGCGGTTCAATCAAGTTCCCGTTGAAAAACCCAAAGAACCGGCACAAACGCCGCCGCTGCCGGACATGTCGCAATACATTCCCGTCCGCGAAAAACCGCAGCCGGTGGAACCTCCTAAAATAACGGTAGAGGAAATAACTTCGCAAACACCGCGGGAACGTGACAAAGGAGACACCTCCACACCGCGCCCTCGGAATTTCTTAAAAATATTTCTCACCCTCGTTACTTTTATTCTCATTGTCTGCGGCATTTTCCTCACCTATTATCTTTATAAGATTGAAACCATCCCCGATGCCCGGCGCCGGGCCGCGGCCAAAAGAAATATAGTGCAAAATATCCCTAAACAAATTAATAAAGTCGTCGAGGCGATCCCCATTCCCGAATCGATAAGACAAATGAGCACTCCATCCCCCGCCCCGCCGGCCCAGACGGCCCAAAAGGAAGTTCCCCACGAAAGTTTAACTTTAAACGGGATTATGTCGACCGGGAATAAACAGGTTGCCCTGATCAACAACAAAATTTACGAAGTGGGCGATTTTATTTATGGGAAAGAGATTATCATCATTAATCCCAACAATGTCCGCATCAAAGATGGCGACAAAATAAGAACGCTGAAGGTTCAGTAGGATTATTTTCTTCTCGGCTGCGTGCTACTTACCCAACGGCACGGGTGTGACTCATGTTACGGGCAGAAATAACGCGAATAAGGCTGATCGAATATTTATAACCACTTACGCAACGCCTCGCGGATGATCTGCGGCGGGATGCCTTCCACGACCTTAACGCGGCCGATTTTCTCTGCCAGCACAAAGCGGTTGCGGCCGGCCTCGAATTTTTTATCATGCTGCATGTGTTTAAAGATATCGGCAGGGCCACTATGCGCTAATGCTCTGCGGCGGCCCACCAAACCAAAATCCCGTAAAACCTTTTGCAGTGAAACAAAATCTTTTTGCGAAAACATTCCCATCCTTAGCGAAATCTCCGCTGCCACGACTATCCCATGGGCTATGGCCTCTCCGTGAAAAAGGCGATAACCGCTAGCCGCCTCCAGCGCATGTCCAACCGTGTGACCAAAATTAAGAATAGTACGAATACCCTTTGTCTCCTTTTCATCGGCCATGACGACATTTGCCTTAATCTGGCTGCAGCGGACAATGACCGGCATAAGCGCCGCCGGTTCGCGGGACAAAAGCTGGGCAGCCTTCGCGTCAACATAATCAAATAATTTTCGATCACGGATGACGCCGTATTTGATAATTTCCGCAAAACCATTACGGTACGGACGATCCGCAATCGTCTTAAGCACATTCACGTCGCTCCAGACAATTTTTGGTTGATAAATGGCGCCCACTAAATTCTTCCCCACAGGCAAATCAATCGCGACCTTTCCGCCAATCGCCGAATCCACTTGAGCTAAAAGTGTCGTCGGCACCTGCACATAAGGGATACCCCGCTTATAAACCGCTGCCACGAATCCCGCTAAATCCCCTATGACACCCCCGCCAAAAGCAATGATAAAAATCTTCCGTGCCGTGTCATACCGGGCGATTTTTCCCAGCAAATGGGTGGCGACTTTGGCGGACTTGCTTTTTTCTCCGTCCGGAACTTCAAAAAATTTGGCTGTTATACCTTGGCGCGCCAGGCCCGCCGCGAGGGCCGGACCATGCAAACGGCGGATAACCGGATTCGTAATAACCACCGCGTCCTTGCCCATTTTAAAAGGCTGCAACGCCTTCCCCAACTGAGGCAAGATGCCCTGTCCAACCACAATGTTATAAGAATTTTCTTTAAGGTGAGCCCTGATGATTTTCATTAAAATTCCACTCCCAACAATTTTCCCAAGAATTGAATAACCGGCATCACAATTTGCTCAAAAGCCCCCAAATATAATAAAACAAAGACAATGAGAATGCCGTATTGCTCTAAACGAGCGTACAGGCGATCATACGGCGAAGGCAAAAGACCAATCACCAAACGCGAACCATCCAGCGGTGGGATTGGAATCATATTAAATGTCGCCAAGAGCAAATTGACAAAAATGGCCAGGGTTAAAATGTCTTCCCCTGCGCTAAAAAGGTGTAATTTCAAAATCAGTGTAAATCCAATGGCCAGCAGAATGTTGACCGCTGGTCCGGCCAGGCCCACCCAAATCACATCACGTTTCGGATTACGCAATTGCGAAAAATTGACCGGAACAGGTTTGGCCCAGCCGAAAATAAAAGTCTCGTGCCCCATCATCCGCAACGCTAACAATATTCCAGGTAAAATAATTGTTCCAATCGGATCAATATGCTTTAAAGGATTTAAACTTAAACGCCCGGCGAGCATGGCCGTCGGATCTCCCAGACGATACGCCACCCAGCCATGCGCATATTCATGAAGAATAATCGCAAAAAGAACGATGAAAATAACTTCTATAATTTCAATGAGAGCCATCATCAATGTCTTTAAATTTAAAAGTTAAAAATTTGGTGGTCACCCAGCCATAACAGCCTTCCACGGGTTCAATCTTGTGCCAACCTGCGGCGGTTTCGATGATCCGCACTTTTGTTCCCTTAGGGAGTTGGCCTAGGCTGGTAAAATTGATCCCGGCCCCGGCCCGGACATTCACCCGCGGCGAGACAATCTCACCAATATTATCTGCTAACACTTGAACATAATCGCTGCGGATATAACTCAAGGCATTATTAGGAAGTTTAATTTTGTACCAGCTATAGATTCTTCCCGCAACCACCACCTGCTCGCCCTTAGCCAAACGGCCTATCGACTCAAAATTTTTATCCTGCCCGGCGCGTATATGCACCTTATCTGCGATAACCTCAGCAATAAAAGGAAATTGTTCCTTGACGGCAAGTGTAGTGCCAGCGAAGATAAAAAATGACGACAATAAGCAGGCAATGAATCGTTTCACTGATTTGGGATAGGTGAAATTATTTTGCGGCCTTGGCCCCGGCAGCAGGTTTGGCAGCGGCCTTGGCCTCAGGGGCCTTGGCGGCAGGCGCGGATTTTGCGCCGGCAGGCGTGGCCTTGGCATCAGCGGCTGGTGCGGCACCGCCGGCAACGTCTGCGTCTTCTTTGGCTTTTACTTTCTTCGATTTGATCTTAATGATTTTTGTCTTAGGCAGGCCCGTGACATCGTGATTGTCCGCCCATAAATCTTTTTTCATCAGATCTTTAATCCGCTCAATGCGTGTTAAAACTGTTCGCTGCTGTGCTCCCGCGAGATCAACTTTCAAAGATGAGTGCAATGACATATTTTGCTCCTATTTTTCTTTATTTTTCTTTGAGGCTGTCAGAGGAACAAGGTACTGTACTGTGCTCTTCTGAACATAATTTAGGTAACACAGTACTAGTACACTGTAACAGAAATTTTTAATCTTATATTCCCTCTCCCAGAGGGAGAGGGCTAGGGTGAGGGATAGAGAGATCAACGTCAATTTTCCCCTCATCCTGACCTTCTCCCAAAGGGGAGAAGGAATTATAACATCAGAAATTAATGTTACAATGTACTAGAGACTGCGAATGACACAATCTTTATACTGTCCTTTTAACTTGCTGGATAAAACTTTGGCCTCAGCTTTTTGATTAAACCGGCCCACCCCAACAATAAAATGGCTGCCCTTCTGCAGGACAAAAATATCATACCCTTTATTCTTAAGATTATTTGCTTCCTGGTGGGCATATTTGGCTTGCTTAAAAGAAGCAACCTGTACAGTATACACGCTCTTGACATTTTCGGCAAATGTTTCAATGATCTGCTGAGGAGGATCGGCAGGGGCCGCTGCCGGATTGCCGATTCGTGAGGGGGAATGAATATTTATAGTTTTATGGGTCTCTGGTGCCACCAGGACAGCAGGTGTCGGCTGGCGAGTGGCAGCCATTTTGGAAACAATAACGCGTTTGCCCCGTTCCACACCCAGCGAGAACGACAAAACCATCAGCATCACAATAATAATGCTTAATACCACAATGGTATCAAAGTTCAACGTTAAACTGCTAAAGTAGAATCGCTGCTTTTCTATCCTGGGATAACTGTCCGCTGTCCCCGGAAAAAGTTCAAATTGTGATTCACGGTACTCGATTGACATAGCGGTATTATAGGCTTACCTTTTTATCAAACTCAAGTATTTTCTAAAAATTTTTTGCTTAGCCAGCTGACAAAACGCATCGACGACCAGAGGATCAAACTGTGTACCACGGTGATACCTCAATTCCCCCATCGCTTCATTGATTGACAAGACCTTTTTATACGGCCGGCCGAGCGTCATAGCCTCGAAAGCATCCACGACCGCCATAATTCGCGCGCCAAGGGGAATCTGTTCGCGTTTAAGACCCGAGGGATATCCCGTGCCATCATATTTTTCATGATGGTACAGCACAATGGGCAGCACCGGTTTAAGAAAAGCAACAGGTTTGATGAGCGCAACGCTTTTAGCGGGATGATCCCGAATAATTTTAAATTCCTCAGAAGTCAACTGGCTGCGCTTAGAGAGAATTTCATAAGGCACGTCAATGGCCCCGGCATCGTGCAGGATACTGGCATAACGCAGGCAGTTGATGCCATATTGATTCATGTGCAATTTCTCCGCTAAGGATTTTACGATTTTAAAATAAACAGGCGCGTGGCTCAAAACCAATTGATTCTGCCGAGCCATCAATTTTCCGATAAATTTGATGCTCCCCAAAACCATTTTTTGCTGCTCTTCATAAAGCTGCAAATTCTTGATGGCCGTGACCGACTGCTCGGTAATAACCGCAAGCATATCGTGATCAAAATCCGTGAAAGGCGGCTCTGTGGCTTTCCGCCGGACAAAAATAGCCCCCAGGAAATCATCCCCCACGAGAGGCAGACCGATCAGATGTTTCTCCACAACAGTCTTGCCGCGCGTTACCTCTAGTTCTTTGTCCGGGATATGGACCATATCCTTTTTCTTATCAAGATACATATTGATTTTATTATTATAAATGGCAACCAAAGCGATCCGTTTTTTTTCGGAATCTAGAACATAAACACTCGCTGAACTCGCCTTAATAAATTGGCACAGCAAGCGCGTCAAGCGTAAAGACAACTCTTTCACATTGTACGTTGAATTGACCAGCCGATACACCATGTGAACGGCGGAGAGAATCATCCGGTATTTATTGGTTTGCTGAAAGGGGTGTCTGGCGCTAAGACCGTTCATGATATTTTTTGTTATACCTTTTCGTAAGGGTCAAAAAACCGTTTATGTTCGTCAAGCGCGTGGCGGTCCGTCATCGAGGCGATATGATTGCAAATAATTTCATATTCCGCTTTTGTGTCATAACTGCGGTCTCTCTGGTACACCGAATATGGCAGCTGATGCGGATTTTTTTTATACACCCTAAAAAGATCCTCGATGATCCGCTTGGCCTTAGAGGTCATCCGCTCCACGCGATAATGGTGGTAAAACTTTTTGTTCAACAGATCTTGCAAATACTGGCGCTGGCCGCTCATTTTTGGGCTAAAATCGACAAAAACCATATTGGATTTTTTAACGTCTTGCGAGGATTTTAAATTGGCCGCTTGAATGCGCTCATCAGAAAACGACAACAGATCCTTCACCTGCATATCAATGAGCTCTTTGACAATTTGATACTTTAATATTTCTCTTTCTTGAGAATGGATCATGGATTTCACCCGGCTGAGCGCGATCTGCCACAATTCACTGTCGATGAGATCCTCCTCGCTGATACAGCCGGAGGTGATCCCATCATCCACATCGTGATTCAAATAGGCCAGAGAATCCGCCACATCGACCACCTGCGCCTCCAGTGTTAATCCCTCATGGGAGAATTTCTCGGAAATGCCGGGGACATCATACGAGGTTTTGTGCTTAAGAATACCAATGAGAACTTCTTGGGAAAGGTTTAAACCATTAAACTGCGGATAGCGTTTTTCAAATTTGGTGACAATTTCAAAACTGCGCTTATTATGATTGAATCCCGGCAGGCCGGCTTCCTTCATAATCAAATTAAGCGCCTCTTCCCCAGCGTGGCCAAAAGGCGGATGGCCCAAATCATGCGCTAAAGCGATGGCCTCAATCAAATCCTCATTGAGCTGCAGACTGCGTCCGATAGTACGCGCGATCTGCGCGACTTCAATCGTATGCGTCAGGCGCGTCCGGTAATAATCCCCCTCGAAAATGATAAAAACCTGGGTTTTATATTCTAATTTCCGGAAGGCTTCGCTATGGACGATCCGGTCGCGGTCGCGCTGATAGCACGTGCGCACATCGTGGAGAGGCTCCTGGTATTCCCGGCCCGCAGAATTTTTGCTCTGCATCGCATACGGGGCTAAAAATTTTTCCTCGAGCGCCTCAATATCTATCCGTTTACGCATGGATCATCACAAAATCTTTCCAGCCTTTTTCTTCTGGGCGAGCATTAGCCGCTCATACAACGTCTTCAGGGACTGGGAAATAACTTTCGTTCCAGCGGTCACTGGCATAAAATTCACATCCCCATACCAGCGTGGGACAATGTGGATGTGAATGTGCCCCGGGAAACCAGCCCCCGCCACCCGTCCGAGATTAATACCAATATTGTAACCTTGAGGAGCAAAAATTTTTTGCAGCAACTTTTTACAAGCCGTTACCAAATTCATCAAATCTATCAATTCTGTTTCGTGCAATTTATCGAAATCATTCACATGCCGATATGGCATCACCAGGACATGACCGTTATTATAAGGATAAATATTCAAGACCGCAAAACAATACTGGGTCCGCATAAAAATAAAATTTCTTTTGTCATCGCGCGCTTTGACCATGCGACAAAAGACACACTTTTTTGTTTTACCGATAAGCTGCGTGACGTATTTCAGCCGCCACGGGGCCCAAAGTTTATCCATATTATCCGACCTTTATAATTTTAGCAGCAATTTGGCCCGGCGTGATGTCCAGTATCCCATAGGAACAATACGGGGCAAAGACCCGATCGTTGGGGCTGCCGGGATTGAAAAATAAAGTTTTATTAATCCGCTCATTGAATGGCTGATGCGAATGCCCAAAAATAATCACATCCGCCTTGTCCTGCTGGAACTCGCCCTCGACCGAACTGATAATCTTCTGCGCTGGCCCCTCACCATGGAATAGCCCTATCATCACCGCGCCGCACGGGAAAGACTGCCGCCGGGGAAAAAGCCTGCGAATCTCTGGGCCGTCCATATTGCCATAAACCGCTTTGACCTCTTTAATACCCGCTAGTATTTGATATTCCTTAAGAGAGCAAAAATCGCCCGCATGAACGATCATGTCAACCTTTTCAAAATCCTTGAGCATCTGCGCGGGCAATTCCAAGGAATGAGTGTCAGAGACGACGCCTATTTTCATTTTGATTTATTGTGCGCCATCGGAATCCGTCACCGGCGACTGAGCCATCAGTGCGTTTGGATCCTCGCCTGGCAGGATATAGGGCTGATCATAAAAATTCAACAACAGATTCAACTCACATTCATTCCAAATCCACATCCGCTCCTGCAGGGCTTTTAACTTTGCGTTCTCCTCAATATCACAGAGAGAAATAATGATATGGCCCAGCGGCCGGGCCCCTTTCTTTTTAAATTCCGCCACAACAAGAGAGACATCCCTTTCCTGCAGATTATCCTTTTTAAGAACAATAAACCAAGACCCTTCGGCCGTAGACGCCTCCAAAACATCAAAGCAGCCCGGCTGAGGCATTTCCAACTTAACCGGCATAATTTTTTTAAACGTAGGCAATTTATAACGCCGCCCGTTCATATGCAATGATTCATTTTCAAACCGGTGCAAAAGCTCCATCACCCGTGATGGAAAATCCTTCTGCGATGTGATCTTAAAATCCTCAACAGAGCGGCGGATTTCTTCTAAAAACGCGCCCCTCTGTCTCTCGAGAGACACATCCACCGCTTTCAATCGTTTTTGAAAAACATACTTCAGCCAATATTTAAAAAGTTTGTCCTTAAGATAAAAAAAGGTGCCGTTCTTGACCACAATGCCATCAGAGAGCAAACGGGATAATCTTTGTGAAACGAAAGCCTGTTTCAATCCCAGCACTTTGCTGATATCTTGCAATTTCTGATGCCCCGCTGTTAAGGCAATCAGCATAGGCGCCATAGCCCCGCCGCCCCCTTTAGTAGAACACAACGGATCGACCATGAGTTCAAAATGCCGGCTCAACACACCCCACGGATTAAAGATCATATTTTCGACCGCTG
The DNA here is from genome assembly GCA_964359575.1 of uncultured Planctomycetales bacterium. Taxonomy (GTDB): domain Bacteria; phylum Omnitrophota; class Gorgyraeia; order Zapsychrales; family GWA2-47-8; genus 2-02-FULL-48-11. Next base: position 1,681 of record CAYHTV010000036.1, on the reverse strand, counting down.
AAGTCAAAAGCGGGATATAAATTTCACTTTGTTTATGAATCACCGAAAGGTACTTCAATTCCTGCAGGATAAGATTGAGATATAAAGGATGTCCGCCGGTAAAATCGATAAGAAAATTCTGCAAAGCACTGCCCATTTTGATTTCTCCCAGCCGCTGCCGGATAAAATCTTGGCTCGTCTTCAAATCAAACGACTCAACGGAAATGGTTTCAAAGTTGCCAAAAAGGAGCGACAGCTTCTCCGACAATATCTTTTGGGCTTTTTCCAGTGACGAGCTGGTCATGATATAAAGGCAGCTCTTTTGCGTCATAATATTTTTGCCAAGTTCTTGAAAAACATGCGGCAGGCCGAGCTCTTCCAAATTCTGGAATTCATCAAAAATAACCACACAAAATTTATTTGTCTCAGTGGTAAAAATTTCCGATAAATGGATCATGCCGCGATAAGCCTCGAGCGGCCTGCCATGGATAAGATCGGATTGTATTTTCGTAATGGCTTTGGCCGTGAGCGGAATATGTTTCTTTGCGCCTTCGACTAAGAGCTGAAGATCTTCGTGGAGAAAAAGATTTTGGGATTTTGAGTAATGGTATAAAAGCCCGCCCGCGTATTTCAAAAAAATGTAAGCGAGGTCTTTAAATTCCAAATCGATATAGACAGGAATAATATCTTTATCATCAATGTCCGAAAGGAACTTATGGAGGATACTGGTTTTACCGACATACCGGTCTCCCAGAAGGGCAATATTTTGGCGGTAACCTTCTTTAAATCCTAATAGTCTTTTTTTTAGGACATCAAAGACAATACGCCGGCCAAAAAAATTCTCTTCACCGCTGAAACTGCTCATCATTTTAATCCTGCTCATCAAGGCAGATAATACAATGGATTATCTGCCGAAGAATGTTTACGTATTTCAAAATGCAAAGCTGATAAGTTTCCCCTTTTCCCCACTTGAGCAATCGGGGTTCCCTTCGGCACAAAGTCTCCCACCTTCACCAATAAAACCGCGTTATTTGCGTATACCGAGTAATATCCGTCCTTATGATCAATGATCACGGTGTCGGCATAGCCGCTCAAATAATCAGCAAAAACGATATACCCTTCCCGTGCCGAGTGCACCATATCGCCAAAATTCGCCTGAATCCCAATCCCTTTATTCGATTCTGATCCGCGCCGCTCGCCAAAATACGAAATAACCTTCCCCTTAAGCGGCCAGGCGAATTCATTTCTGTTCAAATCCTCCTGAGTCAGCGGAATTTCCTTGACCCCCTGTGCCCCAGGGATGAAAAGCAGCTGATTTTCTTCGACGTTCGTAACATTGGGAATTTTATTAATTTTAATAATGTCATCGATACTGACCCGATAGGCTTGGGCAATACGCCAAATTGTCTCACCCTTGTGAACTTTATGATAAACACCTTTGCCTAAGGCGGGCGATACAGTCTTAACCGGTGCCGCTGGCACCGTGGCGCACCCGCTGATATAAATTATAAAAAAACCTAATATTAAGCAATAACAAATTTGAAATTTCAATTTGCAATCTTTGGAGCGAGGGACGGGAATCGAACCCGCGTACTCAGCTTGGGAAGCTGAAATTCTGCCACTGAATTACCCTCGCCGGCTTTGTGTTTTCAAGAAAACTCCTCACTTCGTTCGTACTGATTTTCCCTTAAATATTTTAGAG
>CAYHTV010000035.1:0-17458 GCA_964359575.1 uncultured Planctomycetales bacterium | reverse complement strand
GTTCTCTGATGGTGGTGGCAGTTTCCGAAAAATAAAATTTGCAGGATTTTTTACATTGGCGAAGGGCTCTGTAGACATTCTATAGGGCCTTTTTTCATTCCATTCATTTCCTGGATTCCTATTGCGAGAAACGAAATATCAGCTATGATACTTGAGAATTCATAAGTAGCGCACGAAAAATTATTATGTACATTTTATTAACCAATGATGACGGGATTTATGCGGAGGGCATTTATTCTATTTATGCGGAATTAGCGAAAATGGCCAATGTCACCGTTGTCGCGCCGGAATCAGAAAAAAGTTCAGTTGGGCATGCCATTACTTTGGCGCATCCCATTTGGTTCAAAAGGGTAAGACGGAAAGGGCAACCCTTCGGATATGCGGTCTCCGGGACGCCGGCAGACTGTGTCAAATTTGGGGTTAATGTCCTCATGAAGCACAAGCCCGATTTGGTGATTTCGGGTATTAATTTAGGCGCAAATGACGGTTGCAGTGTGTTTTATTCAGGGACAGTGGCAGGAGCAAGAGAAGGCGCTATTTTAGGCATTCCATCTATCGCGGTCTCCCTGGCCACATTTGTTGATCCCGATTTTGCGTATGCGGCAAAAATAGCGGCAAGACTAGCCAGGGTTTTAACAAAACGTAAAATGCCATCCGGAACTTTTTTGAATGTGAATATACCGGCACAGCCCGTTAGCCGCATCAAGGGGATTAAGATCACCCGTCAGGGAATGGAGCCCATCCACAGCACATTTTATAAACGCACCGATCCGCATTCCAGAAATTATTATTGGATGAGCGGCAAAATGCCGCCAGCCGAAAGCGATTTAGCCATTGATACGTATGCGTTAAGTAGACACTATATCACAGTGACTCCCATTCATTGCGATTTTACCGATTATATGTTCCTGAACGAATTAGCACAGTGGAAAATATAAATTTTTTATTACATTTTGGCAAAATGGCTATAAAATAGGATAAATTCAATTTTTGGCATAGGCTAAATTATGATTTTGTCTGAACAAATTTTGAAGGCGAAAATTCTGATTGTTGATGACCAAAAATTACACACGCTTTTTCTGGAGAAAGTTCTAAAAAAAGAGGGATATAAAAATATTGAGTGTCTTACGGATGCCAAGAAAACCATTTCCCTATGCCATGACTTCCAGCCTGATATTATCCTGCTTGATCTGATTATGCCGGTTATTGATGGATTCCAAGTTTTGGAGCAACTCAAAGAAGAGCGGGAAGAGAATTATTTGCCTGTTTTGGCGCTTTCTGAGGAGAGGAGTGCGGAAATACGGCACCGTGCCTTAGAGGCCGGTGTCACCGATTTTTTAAGCAAGCCCTATGAGAGCGCCGAAGTTTTGATGCGCATCCGCAACATGATTGAAACACGCATTTTGCATCTTGAAGTAAAAAATCAAAATAAATTATTAGAAATTAAAGTTCAAGAGCGCACCCAAGAACTCAATGACTCCCGCTTGGAAATTATCCGCCGCCTAGCCCAAGCCGCTGAATGCCGGGATAATGACACCGGCTTGCACATTATCCGCATGAGTCATTATTGCACGGCCTTGGGCGAGGCCCTGGGGTTGGGCGTCAAGCAGTGTGAGCTTATCTTGAATGCCAGTCCTTTGCATGATATCGGAAAAATTGGGATTCCAGACAGCATTCTATTAAAACCAGGCAAACTAACGCCGGAAGAATTTGAGGTTATGAAGACACACACAGTGATTGGTGCCCGCTTGTTAGCCGGCAGCAATTCAGAAATTATGAAAATGGCGGAAATGATTGTGCTGACCCATCACGAGAAATGGGATGGGTCAGGTTACCCGCGCAAGCTTAAAGGCGATCAAATTCCCTTACTCGGCCAAATTTGCAGTGTTTGTGATGTGTTTGACGCCTTAACCTCAAAGCGGTCGTATAAAAAGGCCTGGTCGGTGGAGCGTGCGGTTGAAGAGATTGTTTCGCTTAAAGAGAAACATTTTAAAGCCAGTTTAGTTGAGGCCTTTGTTGAGATTTTATCGGAAATTAGGAAAATTAAAAAAGAGTATGCTGAAAAGGACATTTAACGAATTGTATGGATAAAGGCAAGTTTGTGCCAACGATACCCGTCCTTAACCTCGAAGAGAATCGAGAGATGCTGATGGATTTTATTGCCGAGGCCATCAAGCACCTTTTGAATGCCAAGAATTATATTCTTATCCTGGACACTGTCCCAGATGACCGCGAGTCGATCGATAATATTTTTAAAACTTTTCACACGATTAAAGGGTTGGCGGACTTTTTGAGTCTTGAAGACATTAGATCTTTAACCCATGAGGCGGAAACTTTAATGGACATGGTCCGTAAAAATACGATCAAAATGAATAGTGATGAGGCAGTGCTCACGTCACAGACGATCGATGGTTTGTATAAACTGATTGAACTTCTCAATGAGCAAGTTATGAACAACGGGCAATTGAAAAGCCCGTATTATGATGCCGGGACCCTCATCCGATCGCTCAAAGAAATCACTGTTAAGGCTTTTGCCAGAATGTCTGGCGCATCAGGAGAGTTTCAAAGAGATATTCCCGTTATCAGCGTTGACGCAGATGGCGGACGTGCGAATCGGCTTTCTAAAGTCTCCCAAGCGGCGGCCATGTCGAATATGAGTGAAAACAGTTTTGCGAAATTGTCCATGGAATTAGAGGAAACCCGCTGTGAATTGGAGCGTGCCCAGGGGAAGCTGGCGGAACGCCAGCGGGAAATGATTAAAGATCGCGAACTTGCCATTAAGCTCACGCAGCAGGCACAGGCAATGGCCCGCACCAAAAGTGAGTATTTGGCAACTATGGCTCATGAAATCCGCACTTTAATCAATGCGATTTTAGGTTTTGCCAATTTGATTAAAAGCGGTTCTTTGACGGCGAAACAGCGGGATCATCTTGAGACAATTACTCTAAGTGGAAACTTGCTTTTGGGGATTGTTAATGACATTTTAGATTTTTCGAAAGTTGAGGTTGGCAAGCTGCAGTTAGAAAAAATCAATTTTTCGCTTGAGCCGATCGTTGAGGAAACCTTTAAAATCATTCGCACACGATTGGATGGAAAACCGATAAATCTTTTTTATGAAATTGAGGAAAATGTCCCGCCTCATCTTTTAGGTGATCCAACGCGTATTAAGCAAATTTTCCTAAATTTGTTGGAGAACGCAATCAAGTTTACCGAAAAGGGAGAAATCGGCTTAACAGTGCAGTGCCAAGAATCAGCTGCCTTTGTTGCCAAAGGCAGTAAATTAAGGACAATTCAATTTATTATTGAAGATACAGGCATCGGTATCCCACCGGAGCGAAAGAACGCAATTTTTGATTCTTTTACCCAGGCGGATAGTTCCACTACCCGTGTTTACGGCGGCTCAGGTCTGGGATTGACCTTATGTAAAAATTATGTGGAAGCGATGGGGGGAGAAATTTTTGTTGAATCCGTTATCGGGCAAGGAAGCAGGTTTATCTTTACCATTGATTTTGAGGTCGGCTCAACATCGGGGTTGAGCGCATCAGTGATGAATCCGGATTTGCAAGGTAAAAAAGTTATCATTGTCGATACTCATGAGAAATCACAAAGAAGATTACAGTTGTTGTGCCACAAATATCAATTGAATACCGTTGGAATATTTAAAACTCCTCAAGAAATTCTCGAATTGCTTCTCATACAAAAAACTAAAACTTTGCCGCATCTTATCTTTATTGATATGATGTTTCCGGAAAAAGGGGCTATCACGCTTGTTTCAAAGATACGCCAGGACAAACATTATGAAAATATTAAACTCATTGCTGTTTCCGCGGATATACGGATTGATATCGCCGATAAAATGTACACGCAAGGCTTCAATGAGTTTCTTCCCAAGCCTTTTATTCCATCGGAATTTATAAATGTTTTAGAAAGTGTATTTGGTTATAAAACTAAAGGGCCGCGGGTTCTTTCTCAGGATATGCTTGAGAAAATTTCGTGTGAGGGACTGCGAGTCTTGGTGGTAGAGGATAGTCTTCCCAATCAAGAATTATTAAAAGTCCACTTGGAATCGTTGGGGTGCATCGTGGAATATGCTGGCAATGGACAGCAGGCTATTGAAAAGTTTAAAAATAGCGGGTATGATATTTGTTTTATGGATCTACAGATGCCGGTTATGGGAGGACTCGAGGCTACCGAAATCATTAGGACCCGGTTGAAAAGTGATATTCCCATTGTCGCTTTGACTGCCGCTGCCCAGTCAGAAGAACAAGCGAAATGTTTAGGGGTAGGAATGACGGATTATTTGGCAAAGCCTTTTGATCTATTTGAATTGAAGGAAAAAATTGTCCGTTCGACCAAAATGTGAATAAAGGAACTACGCAGTTATGGCTGATGATACATTAAAAATATTGATTATCGATGATTCTGATTTGGATCGTGCGTTCCTGATGGAAGTTTTACGGGGGATTGGTATTAAAAATGATTTTTTAGAAGCCCGCACGGGTGAAGAGGCCATTGAGGTTTTAGGGAAGCGGTATAAGGAGATTGGGCTTATTTTTTTGGATTGGCATCTGCCCAAAATATCCGGTATGGAGTTTATGGCGGCGATGGTCAATATCCCGCAAATAGCCGATAAACCCATCATCATGATTACAGCCTCGAGCTCGGATAAAAATAAAGAAAGTGCAGCGGCAGCGAACCCCAACTTAGCAGGATACATTGTTAAACCCTTTACACCGGAGTCGCTGATTAAGGCAATTGAAAAATATGTCAGATAAATAATCGGATAAGGAATACTGGTATGACTACCTTTGGGCTATTGATTAAGCAAAGGTCAATAAAAGGACTATACAATCATGGCTAATGATAAAATGAAAATATTAGTTGTTGATGATTCTGATTTGGAGCGTGAGTTGTTGATGGAGATTTTACGAGGGATTGGCATAAAAAATGATTTTTTAGAAGCCCGCACGGGTGAAGAGGCCATTGAGGTCTTAGGGAAGCGGTATAAAGAAGTTGGGCTAATACTTTTGGATTGGCAGATGCCAAAAATGTCGGGCATGGAGTTCATGACAGCGGTGGTCAATGTTCCGCAAGTAGCTAATATCCCCATCATTATGGTGACAGCCTCGGGCACAGATGAAAATAAAAAAAGGGCAACGGCAACGAACCCCAATTTGGCAGGGTATATTGTAAAACCCTATACGCCGGAATTGTTGATTGATGTAATTAAAAAATATGCTCAATAAAAGAGTGAGGTGATATGGGGAAACAAAATCCGGAATTAGAGCAATTTGCTAAATTATTGGTACAAGGGATCAAGGGATTGTTTAAAGAACAGGGGGATGCCACTTTTTCGAAAGAGCCGATTTTAACGCGCAAGCAAATTTTGGAATATCAAGGCCGTATGCGTGTGGATGGGATGTCCAAATTTGACAACCAACCCACGTATGTCGCTGCGGTAAATTATTATGCCACAGCCGCTGAAATGCAGAAAAATAAGGCCTTAGGAACCCTGGTAGTTTACGTGCGGCAAGAATATATCCCCAAAATGATGCGTGTGCTTCAGTATCCGCCCATCGATGATGAAGATGAAAAAGCCATGCTTGATTCGTGCGGGACATTGGGGAATATTATTGCCGGACGTTTTAAATCTGAGGTCTCCGCGGCCGGCTATATTGAATTAGAGATGTCGGCTTTTCATACGTTTCGCAATAACGCTCCCACCGGTTTAGAATTTTGTTTTAGCGAATATGAGCTTTATGAGGCAGCCTTTGATTTAGAGAATCAAAAACGTTTAGTGGTTGATATGAGCATTGGCGTTGTTCCTAAGCGGCATTAATTTTTGTAGTAAAAAGAATTGTTATGGAAAATAATTCGTCGTCCAAGCCATTATTACTTGATATTTCGCAAAATAGCAGCAGCCTGCATATTGCCCCGGCGATTTATGTGCGTATTTTGCAGAAAGCTGTTGAACAGACATCCCAGGATATCAAAGAGATTGAATCGGCACTCCCGGTCAGTGACTACGAGAAAATGCAGACAATCAGTCATAAGCTCAAAGGCGATTATGATAATTTACGAATTACTATGCTATCCTTGCTTGCCAAACAGATCAACGATATGGCAAAAGCCCAGCAGGATAGTGAGAGAATTGTTATGCTGCTCGATGAATTTGTCGCGTATTTTGAGCAGCTTAAGCAGATTGTGGCAAAAGCAAAAGTATCAGGATAAGGAGCAGACGTTGAGCAAAATCAGTATTGATTATGACAACATCAGCCAGCAGCTTAAGGTAAGGCCAGAAATTCTAAAAAAACTTATCAAAAGTTTTGCTTTCGCTTTAACCGAGAAAATGAATATCTTAGAAACAGGACTTTCTAATAACGATGCAGCACAGATGCGGTCTGTTTTGCATGAAATTAAGGGCACGGCCGGTAATCTGCGGTTGTCAACAATCTGCGTTGCGGAAAATGTCATGCATGAGGCGCTGAAGGCTCAAGAAAGTAAGGAAAAATTGACTGAATATTTTGCGGTGCTCAAAGAGCGCGTGGCCGAGCTTCAGCAATATATCGCTAAACAGGAGTTGTGATATGTACCGTATACTGATTGTCGATGACAATTTTGAAAACCGTCAATTATTGGCAGAGATCTTACGTGAAGTCGGCGAATGTGATTTTGCGGCTAATGGATTAGAGGCCGTCAACGCGTACAATTTGTCGATAAAAAAGAATCCGTACAATTTAATCCTTTTAGATATCGAAATGCCGGGGATTAACGGACTGGAGATATTAAAAAAGATTCGGGAAAGCGAGGGCGCCGCCGGCATCCACTTGGGTGAGGGGGTCCCAATCATTATTGTGACGGCCTATGAGAAACGATTTTTGGAAGCATTTAACTATGGCTGTGATGATTATGTCTTAAAGCCGATTGATCCGGAAATTCTCGTTAAAAAGATTGAACAAAAAATCCGGATTTAACAGGTTAGCGCTCAGGTTAGCGCTCATGTCGTTTCCTGTTGCAAAGATTTTTGGCATATAATATAATCCCTTACTTTTAATGACAAGTATCACGTGATACTTCTAGGAGGTGATTGTGACTGAAAAAGTTAAACTTGTTATCGATGGTAAAACCTATGAGCTGCCTATTCTCATTGGAGCCGAAGGCGAAAAGGCTATTGATATTTCCAAATTACGCTCTGAGACATCTTACATCACGCTCGATCCCGGCTTTGGCAACACCGGCGCCTGCACGAGTTCAATTACGTACATTGATGGTGATAAAGGAATTTTACGCTACCGCGGTATTCCCGTTGAGCAAGTCGCGGAAAATTCTACCTTTGTCGAGACAGCTTATCTTTTAATCCATGGCGCACTTCCCACGAAACATCAGCTGCAAGCCTATTCTGCGTCATTTACTAAGCACGCCAAACTTCACGAAGACATGAAGAATTTTTTTGTGGGATACCCCACGACTGGACATCCCATGGCGATTCTTTCGGCCATGGTGTGTTCGCTTTCTGCCTATTATCCGGAATTGGTGAAGCCGGAGCCGACTCCAGAAGAAATTGATGAAAGTGCAGTGCAGCTTTTGTCTAAGGTCCGCACGATAGCCGCTTATTCATACAAAAAATCCATCGGCCAACCGTTTGTCGAACCGCGTGATGATTTGGCGTACATCCCCAATTTTCTTAACATGATGTTTTCAAAACCAGGTAAGCCTTATAAAATCGATGAGGATACGGTTAAGGCCTTGATGGTGCTTTTGATTTTGCACGCCGATCATGAACAGAATTGCAGCACTTCAACGGTACGGCTGGTTGGCAGTTCTTGGGCAAATCTCTTTGCTTCGGTGTCAGCGGGAATTTGTGCGCTGTGGGGGCCTTTACACGGTGGAGCGAATCAGGAAGTGGTTGAAATGCTGGAAGAAATGCGCGCGCAGGGGGGAAATATCCAAAAATTTATCGATAAGGCCAAAGATTCCAAGAGTAATTATCGTCTCATGGGTTTTGGCCACCGGGTTTATAAAAATTATGATCCGCGCGCTAAAATCATCAAAGAGCAGGCGCATAAACTTTTGTCAAAATTAGGGATTCATGACCCGCTTTTGGAGATTGCGACCACTCTGGAAGAGGCGGTGTTGAAAGACGATTATTTCGCGCAGCGAAAACTTTATCCCAATGTGGATTTTTATAGCGGCCTGATTTATAAAGCCATTGGGATTCCTACCAATATGTTTCCGGTCATGTTTGCCATCGGCCGAATGCCGGGCTGGATCGCCCATTGGAAAGAGATGAAAAAAGATCCTAAGACAAAAATCGGGCGTCCGCGCCAAATTTATACCGGCCCAACGATGCAAAATTATGTTCCCATTGAGAGGCGTAATTAAATCCATTTGCGAAAGGGGTCCCGCTGTGATCAGTTTTCGTCCAGTTGCCAAATTCGATAAGTCTGCAACAATTATTTTATTCGATGACCAAGCGCTCAAGGATAAAAGATTTATTTTCCCCCATAAAGAGTTAAAAAAACAAATCCATAGCTTGCTGCAAGCGGGCCAATTGAGCGCTGAAAATGGTGAGATTTTCCCGCTGGTGCTCGATAGAAAAATCATCGTGTTGGTGGGGGTTGGAAAAAAAGAGATGATGTCACTCACAGCGCTGCGGGTTGCGACGCGCAAGGCCTTTCTCTCGCCTTATTTGAAAAAAGCACAGGAGATCGAATTAATTCCGCATGAAGACGCGGAATCAACGGTTAAGGCAATTATCGAGGCTTTTGCAATTGGGACATACACCTGGAATAAATATCTTTCCAAGGACAAAGATACGAAATTAAACACTGCAAAGAATTTAACTATCGTTACGGCGAAACAACCGTCGTACGATGACGCGGTTAAAATCTGCGAAGGGGTGAATCTGGCGCGCGATCTCATTAATGAGAATGCGGACATTGCCATCGCATCGCTCATTGAAGCTGTGATCCGAAATTTGATTAAAGGAAAGAAGCATATTTCACTAACTGTTTTAAATCGCAAAGAATTGAAGGCGAAAGGACTAAGCCTGCATTTAGCGGTTAATCAAGCCAGTAAAAATGAGCCTAAGCTAATTATCGTAAAATATAACGGTGCCGGCAAAAATGCCCCCTATACCGCGATTATTGGAAAGGGTATGACCTTTGATACCGGCGGCTTAAATTTGAAACCAACCGGCAGCATCGAAACGATGCGGACGGATATGAGCGGGGCAGCGGCCGTGGTTGGGACTTTAAAAAATACTCTTGCGCTTAATGTTAAGAAAAATATTTTATTTGTCTGCGGCGTTGCTGAGAATGTGATCGGCTCAGAGGCGTATAAACCGGGAGATGTGTTTAGGAGTTATAATGGCAAGACAGTTGAGATTGGCAATACGGACGCCGAGGGCCGCTTGGTGCTTGCCGATGCGATTTCGTACGTCGCTCGTAATTTTAAGCCGAAGAAGATTATTGATATCGCGACTTTGACGGGTGCTTGCGTGGTTGCCTTGGGCTATGATTACAGCGGATTGGTGGTCAGCGATGATGATTTTGCCCGGCAGATTGTGCGTTCTTCCAATGAAACCGATGACCGGGCATGGCGTCTGCCCTCATATGCCGAATTAAAAGATTATATTAAATCACCGATCGCGGATTTAAAAAATGTGGGGCTTTCTAAGGGCGCTGGGGGAGCGATCACCGCCGCGGAATTTTTACGCCAATTCACGGACGGGATTACCTGGGCGCATTTGGATATCGCCGGAACCGCTTTTGTAGATAATACGGCTGGCCGCATGTATTATGGGTATGGCGCTACCGGCGCCGGGGTGCGTTTATTGACGCATTATTTAAGAAATAACTAATCGTCTTAATCATAGGAGGAAATTATGTATTTGGGATCCATGCTTCTTATTGCCGCTATTTTTGTTTTTTTTATTGGAATACGTATCATACGTCCAACGCATCGAGGATTAGTTGAAACATTAGGAAAATATTCCCACTTTGCTGAGTCAGGCTTTCATTGGGTGATTCCAGTCATTCAAAATATGTATTACGTGAATATCACCGAGCAGATGGTGGACGCGGAGCCGCAGGAAATTATTACCAACGATAACTTGAACGCTCGGGTTGACGCCCAGGTATATTTTAAAGTCAAGCCGGATGAGTTGAGTGTCAAGAATTGTCAGTATAACGTAGGGAATTATCAGTGGCAGATTGTTAATTTAGCGAGGACAACATTGAGAAATATTATTGGTACTATGACTTTGAAATCAGCAAATAGCGAGCGCGGTAAAATTAATTCCGAATTGCACGAAGTCTTAATGCGTGAAACACAGAATTGGGGTTTGGAAATTGTCCGCACCGAATTGAAAGAAATTGATCCTCCAAAAGATGTCCAGGAAACGATGAACAAGGTTGTGAAAGCCGAGAATGAGAAAATCGCGGCGGTGGATTTTGCCACGGCAACGGAAACCGTTGCGGATGGACAAAAAAGAGCGGAGATCAAAAAGGCGGAAGGTGTTAAGCAGGCGCGTATCCTGCAGGCGGAAGGGGAAGCCTTGGCTATCAAATTAGTCAATGAAGCGGCGAATCAATATTTTGTCGGCAACGCCCAAGTTTTGCGCCGGCTGGAAACTGTTGAAAAATCTTTACAGAATAACACCAAAATTGTTGTTCCAAGCAATACCGAGCTCGTGAATGTGATCGGGGAATTAGCGGGTGTCGTTCCGGTAAAACTTAAGGATAAGCAAACATCCTAAATTGTTTTTTGCAGGTTGGGAAATAACGATGAAATTTCGCAAAGAATCCGACAGTATGGGAGAGATCAATGTCCCTAGCGATAAATATTACGGCGCGCAGACCGCCCGGTCATTGATCCATTTTAAAATTGGAACGGAACGAATGCCCCGCGAACTGATCCGCGCTTTTGGAATTCTTAAGAAGGCTGCTGCGCTTACGAACCGGGATTTAAAGCTTATCTCGGCAAAAAAGGCGGGTTTGATTGTGAGGGCTGCCAACGAAGTCATTACCGGTAAATGGGATGATCACTTTCCTTTAGTTGTCTGGCAGACCGGAAGCGGTACCCAGACGAATATGAATGTTAATGAGGTGATCGCCAACCGGGCGATCCAATTGGCGGGCGGAAAATTAGGCAGTAAAAAGCCGATTCACCCCAATGACGATGTCAACAAAGCTCAGTCCTCGAATGATACTTTCCCAACGGCAATGCATATCGCAGTGGTAGAAGAAATTCATGAGCGGTTGATCCCAGAGGTACGGCAATTGCGCAGTGCGCTTGATAGGAAAGCGAAGGAATTTAAAAAAATTATCAAAATCGGGCGTACTCATTTGATGGACGCGACACCTTTGACTTTAGGCCAAGAATTTTCCGGCTATGTCCAGCAATTGAAAGATGATTTAGACCGCATCACAGGAGCACTGCCGCGCTTATATCAACTGGCGCTGGGAGGAACAGCCGTAGGAACCGGCCTTAATACCCATCCGCAGTTTCCGGTGAAGGCAGCCCAAAAAATTGCGTATCTTACTGGTAAACCTTTTGTCAGCGCCCCTAATAAATTTGCCGCCTTGGCTGCCCACGATGCGATTGTTGAATTTAGCGGTGTTTTAAAAACACTTGCCGCTTCGCTTATGAAAATTGCCAATGATATCCGCTGGATGGGTTCGGGGCCGCGAGCGGGGTTAGCCGAAATCGCTTTGCCCGAGAATGAACCCGGCAGCTCAATTATGCCGGGGAAAGTTAACCCAACCCAATGCGAAGCCATGACTATGGTCTGTGTGCAGGTTTTTGGCAATGATGTGACAATCAATTTTGCCGGTGCCAGCGGAAATTTTGAATTGAATGTTTATAAGCCGGTTATGATTTACAATCTCTTGCAATCGATCCGGCTTTTAAGCGATGCCTGCGAAAGTTTTGTTAATCACTGTGTGGCAGGCATTCAGCCCAATCTGCAAAATATCGAAAGAAATTTAAGGAATTCGCTGATGCTCGTGACGGCACTGAATCCGCACATTGGATATGACAAAGCAGCCACAGTCGCAAAAAAGGCCTATCGCGAGAATATCAGTTTAAAAGAAGCCGCTGTTTCTTTAGGATTTCTTACCCTGCAAGAATTTGACAGATTTGTACAGCCAAAGAAGATGCTGGGGCCGGTGAAGTAATTCTTGCTCTACATATCCGTTATTCCTTTTTCTAAAATTACAATATATGATTGTCGGCATTCCGAAAGAAATTAAAAACAATGAACACCGGGTTGGACTTTTACCAGTGGGAGTGGAATCGCTTAAAAGGACAGGGCACACAGTTCTTGTGGAGAAAGAAGCAGGAGCGGGAAGTGGAATAAGGGATGAGAAATATCTTAACTATGGGGCGCAAATTGCAGCCTCCGCTGAAGAAATTTATGCGAAAGCAGAGATGATTGTCAAAATTAAGGAGCCGCTGCCGCAAGAATACAGTTTACTGCGGCCGGGGCAGATTGTTTTTACGTATTTTCATTTTGCGGCAAGCCGTGAATTAACGGAAGCTATGCTCAAATGTAAAATCATTGCCTTTGCGTATGAAACGCTTCAGGATCGGCAGGGAAATTTGCCATGTTTAACACCGATGAGCGAGGTGGCGGGCCGGATGGCTGTGCACGAAGGGGCAAAATATTTAGAAGAGCCGATGAAAGGGCGCGGGATTCTTTTAGGCGGAGTTCCGGGCGTTGCTCCAGCGGAAGTGGTCATTTTGGGAGCGGGGGTGGTGGGGTTTAATGCCTGTAAAATCGCGGCCGGGATGGGGGCCAATGTGACAGTTTTAGATGTTAATTTGGATCGCTTGCGTTACATCGATGATGTGATGCCAGCCAATGTTCATACTCTCATGAGTAATGCGCACACAATTACGGATTCGGTTTTGAAAGCGGATTTGGTGATCAGCAGTGTCTTACGACGCGGCGCCAAATCACCATGCTTGGTTAATCGGCAGACTGTTTCACAAATGAAACCCGGAGCGGTTGTGGTGGATGTGGCGATCGATCAAGGCGGCTCATTTGAGACAAGCCGTCCGACGACTCACGAGAGCCCGACGTATGTAGTGGATGGGGTGGTACATTACTGCGTTACCAACATGCCCGGCGCAGTTGCAAGAACTTCGACTTATGCCTTGACGAATGCGACTTTACCTTATATTCTTATGTTAGCCGATTTAGGGGCACAGAACGGCATGCGCGAATCATACGAATTAAAAACAGCGCTCAATATGCTTGCTGGGCAATTAGTTATGAAAGAAGTAGCAGAAACTTTTGGACTGCCTTTTAGTGAGCTAAAAATTTAACGGCAAAAGGTCGCCATATGGTTAAACAATCAATAGAGGAAAGACGAAGCGGTATTAGAGCCAAGCGTATTTTAAGCATTCAATACCGGCTGGTCAAAAGCAAGGCAAAAAATCGCGATTCCAGCTGGCAGCTTTCAACTACCGAGGATATGAGTATTTCCGGTTTAGCCTTTTTGTCAGCGCAGTCTTTCACACCCGGAGATATCTTGGAAGTGCAGGTGGTTATGTCAGGAGTTTTAGATATTTATACTGGGTTAGCCAGAGTAGTCCGCACTGAGCGCAAGCAAACTGCTGCCTATTATTTAGTCGGTGTGAAATTCCTTGGCACAAAAGCAAAGTTGCGCAGTGCCAAATCGTACGCGCCCCGGCAAATCAATCGAGTGAAGCGGCTGGAAGTTAAAAAGTAAGCGATTTCAAAAAATTTGTGATTTACGAAAGCCCTACCACAGTATCTTTGCGGGAGGGCTTTTTTACAGCATAGGAAAGTATAAAACTTTCCTAGCTGCTAAAAACTCCTTTCCTATGCAGCAAAGAAGATGCGACGAACGAAGTGAGGAGTTTTCTTGTTGGCAAATCTATTGAAATTATTTTTGGGCAGATTTAAATTCCGCTACGAGTGCCTGCAGGGTCGACTTGGCGTCGCCAAAGATCATTCTTGTATTATCAAAATAGAAGAGTTCATTTTCGATGCCGGCAAAACCGGTGGCCATTGAACGCTTAAGAACAAAAACTGTTTTGGCCTTGTCGGCATTGATGATCGGCATCCCGTAAATGGGAGAGGATTTATTGTGACGGGAGGCGGGGTTTACAACATCATTAGCCCCGATAACTATGCAGACATCCATCGTTTCCATAATGGGATTAATATTATCCATTTCGACTAATTGCTCGTATGGGACATTGGCTTCGGCCAAAAGAATGTTCATATGGCCCGGCATACGGCCGGCGACGGGGTGAATCGCGTATTTGACGTCCGCGCCATTTTTTTCTAATAATTCTCCGATCTCCCGAACCGCATGTTGAGCTTGCGCAACCGCCAACCCATATCCAGGAACAAAGACAACTGATCGCGCCGCTTCCAGAATCAAATAGGCATCTTCCACCTTGATTGCTTTGACTTCGCCTTTGGCAGCAGTAGAACTCTTTTTAGAAACCACAGAGCCAAATCCACTGAAAAGAACATTCTTAAGCGAACGGTTCATGGCCTTGCACATAATCTGGGTGAGAATAATCCCACTGGCTCCCACCAGTGAACCCGCCACAATTAGCATGCTGTTGATGATAACAAAACCAGTAGCCGCGCCAGCCATTCCCGAATAACTGTTCAACAGAGAAATCACAACGGGCATATCCGCTCCGCCAATCGGAATAACCACCATAACGCCTAAAATAAGCGAAAGAAACATTATGACAATAAACAATAAATAATTATCCCCTGGACTCATACAGAAAATAATACCACCGATAAGAAGAGCCCCCAAAAGCATAGAGTTAACAATTTTTTGTCCGGCAAACAAAATTGGCTTGCCGCTCACAAGTTTTTCCTCGAGCTTGGCCCAGGCGACAACACTTCCAGTAAAAGTTACACCACCAATCAAAATCGCTACATACGTGCTGATAGTGGTTAATAGAGAAGCATTGGGTTGATAATGGTAAGAAGCCCATCCCACAATAAAACTGGCTAGACCACCGGAACCGTTTAAGAGACCAACCATCTGCGGCATAGCTGTCATGGCCACTTTAAAAGCCATAAAAATACCAATGACAGTCCCAACAGTTAATCCGATAAAAATCCATTGAAATTCTAATCCCTTCGTGAGGAGCGTTGCGATAATGGCCAGAAGCATTCCCACGGCAGACATAAGATTTGCACGGCGGGCCGTTACGGGAGAATTCATGCGCTTAAGGCCAAGAACAAATAATACTGAGGCGATGATATAAATGATCGTAATGAATATTTCCAAACTCATTTTTTATCTCCGATGGCAAATGTAGTGGATGCTTTAGTTTTAAACATGCCAAGCATACGATCCGTAACGACATACCCCCCCACAACGTTGATCGTGGCAAAAATAATCGCTATTGTTCCCAAGGCAGTACAAAATATGCTTCCCGGCGTTAATCCGGTTGCCAATATAGCGCCAACAATGGTAATCCCCGAAATCGCATTCGAACCCGACATCAGCGGCGTATGCAGCATCGATGGGACTTTTGAAATCAGTTCAACACCTAAAAAAATGGCAATCACAAAAAGGAAAATGAGATCAATAAGCTTAATCGGGTCTAATTGGGTCTCCATAGTTCACCTCTATTTCTTGAGCATTTCATTAACGATGCGGCCTTGATGAGTCACTAAACAGCCTTTAATAATTTCATCTTCAAGGTTCAGTTTAAAGATATTTGTTTCTTTGTCCCAATATTCTTCCAGAAAATTATGTAAATTGGCGGAATACATTTGACTGGCATGAACCGCCACACGACTGGGTAAATTCGTGAGGCCGATAATGCGTACACCGTTTATGTCAACTTCTTCATTCACTCTTGAACCCTCGACATTGCCGCCGGATTCAACAGCCATATCAATGATAATACTCCCTGGTTTCATTTGCGCTACCATGTCTTTGGTCAGAACGATCGGCGCCCGGCGCCCAAAAAGCTGCGCGGTCGTGATCACTACATCGGATTGGCTGCAAACTTTTGCCATGCCTTGACGCTGCCTTTCAAGCTGCTGTGGAGTTAAGGCCGTGGCATAACCGTCTTTGGTTTGGCCGGTTTCACCGAGATCGATTTCTACAAATTTTGCTCCGAGAGATTGAACTTGCTCTTTAACAACCGCTCGGGTATCAAAAGCCTCAACGCGCGCACCCAACCGGCGTGCTGTAGCAATCGCTTGTAATCCAGCGACACCCGCTCCGATAATAAATACGCGGGCCGGCGAAATTGTTCCCGCGGGGGTCATGAGCATAGGAAAAATTTTTGGCAGGCGTTCGGCAGCTAAAATGACCGTGACATAGCCCGCTAAATTCGCCTGCGAACTCAGCGCATCCATTTTTTGCGCGCGGGTGCTGCGGGGGATCATTTCCATGCTGACCGCGCTGATATTATTATGGGCCAACTGTTCAACCAGCTCTTTTTCATTAAATGGATCCAGAAAACTGATATGAAGAGAACCCTTTTTAAGCTGGCCGACCTCTTCAAGAGGAGGCTTGCGCAATCTTAAGATTATATCTGCTGTGGTGAGAATGGATCGGCGGTCGGGTTGAATATTAGCCCCGGCCTTGCGGTACTCCTCATCACTTATGCCAATCGTGGCTCCCAGCCCGGATTCAATCGTAACTTGGGCACCTTTTTGAACTAACCGGCTCACCGATACGGGAATAAAAGATACGCGCCTTTCCCCGGGATGAGTTTCCTTCGGGATACCAATATTCATTTTGACTCCTCTATTGACCTTTGTAGAACCAAAAGAATTGAAGTAGTCAATATTGGCCTTTGTCTCCTCAATGATAAATTCAAATTTTTTTCTTTAGTTGTACAAAGGCCCATAATAAGTCTATGCGTTGTGTCTCATATGAGGTGAGATTTCATTTAGAATAACAAAGCCGTTTTTAAAGTCAAGTGCTAACTCTTAAGAATGGCCTAAGAATGGCCTTTTATTGTTTGACGAAAAGTAGTAAGGTGCATAAAATACAATCAAACCCTTAACCAGGAGGAATGTATGGAAACTTTTTTTATGTTTGGAAAATACTCTGCGGAGGCCTTAAAAAAAATCAGTCCCGATCGCACGCGTAAAGCCATCAGTATGATTCAAAAACTTGGCGGCCGCGTCAAATCCGTTTATGCGCTTTTGGGAAACAACGATCTTGTATTTATTGTCAGCCTGCCAAACGCGGCTCAGGCAACCATTGCGTCAATTGCGCTTACGAAGATGACAGGAATTTCTTTTACAACATCTCCCGCCATTCCCGTAGATCAATTTGACCGGTTATTTAACAAATATAATTAAACTTTTAAAAGTGGCAGAGTTTTTTCGCAGAGCTGCTTAATTTTTTCATTGTTGCCTTCTTTGATCAATTTTTGACAGCATAGGAAAGTATAAAACTTTCCTAGCTGCTAAAAACTCCTC
>CAYHTV010000034.1:0-17639 GCA_964359575.1 uncultured Planctomycetales bacterium | reverse complement strand
GCCTTGCGGCTCCTCGTAATGACACAGATAATAAAAACTCGCACATGACGTTAAACACTCATTTCAAAGGGAGAAAAAATGTTTAAAAAGAATAAAATTTATTTTCTATTGCTGGGATTTCTTTTTATGCTGGCACAAGAAGGATTTTCGGCTGAAAAACCCATTAAAGTCGTCACAACCATCGGTCAGATCATGGATGCGGTGAAGACGATCGGCGGGGAGCATCTCTCGGTTCAGGGATTGATGGGGCCGGGGGTCGATCCGCATCTTTACAAGGCCAGTGAAAGCGATGTGCAAAGACTTGCTTCCGCGGATATCATTTTTTATAATGGGCTTTTTCTTGAAGCCAAGATGGAAGAAATTTTCAAGAAAATGCAGCGGAAAATTAAAACTGTGCCAGCGGCGGAAGCGATTCCGATTGCGCTACGGTTAGATAGCCAGCAATTCGCGGGCCATTATGATCCGCATGTGTGGTTTGATGTGAAGTTGTGGACACGGGTTGTGGAAAAAATACGCGATGAGTTAGTAAATTTCGACCCGCAGCACGCTGCTGAGTATACGGCGCGCAGTGCGGAATATCTTTTGAAGCTTCAAGAGCTCCATACTTATGTTCAAGGGCGCTGTGCGGAGCTGCCGTTGGATCAGCGTGTTCTTGTGACAGCCCATGATGCGTTCCGTTATTTTGGCAAGGCGTATCAATTTGAAGTGATTGGTTTACAGGGGATCAGCACCCAAGCGGAAGCGGGTGCCGGTGACGTCAAGGAATTGGCAGACTTTATTACGCGGCGAAAAATTAAGGCAATCTTTGTTGAATCCTCGGTTCCCGAACGCAATATCCGTGCCGTGCAGGAAGCGGTAAAGTCCCGGGGATGGAATGTAAAAATCGGGGGTGAACTTTTTTCGGACGCGATGGGAGACGCCGGAACATTTAAAGGAACTTATATTGGCATGGTGACCCATAATATTGATACAATAGTAAACGCGCTAAAATAGTTTACAAAATAGAGAAATTCGATAGAGAGGAAATCATGACCGAACAAAAAGATAATAAACCATTCGCGATTGAAGTCACAGATTTAACTGTTGCCTACAATGAAAAGCCGGTTTTGTGGGATGTGGATTTTCATGCGCCGCAGGGTGTGCTTTTAGCTATCGTAGGCCCCAATGGCGCGGGAAAATCCACTTTAATCAAAGCCATTCTCGGGCTTATCCGTCCCGCGGCGGGACAAGTGTGTGTGTTTGGCAATCGTTACCGTCCACAATCACGATTCATTGGATATGTTCCCCAAAGAAACAGTGTTGATTGGGATTTCCCCACGAATGTGCTGGACGTTGTCCTAATGGGACGTTATGGACATTTGGGGTGGATTAAAAGGCCCACAAAAGAGGATTATCATTTGGCCATGCAGTGTCTGGATAAAGTAGGAATGTCAGACTTCGCGCATCGGCAAATCAGCCAGCTTTCCGGAGGCCAGCAGCAGCGGGTCTTTATTGCCAGGGCATTCATCCAAGACGCTCCTATTTATCTGATGGATGAGCCTTTTGCCGGGGTTGATGCCGCAACGGAGAAAGGGATCATCTCGCTTTTGCGCGAACAAAAAAGTAGAGGTAAAACGATAATTTGTGTGCATCATGATTTACAAACTCTTAAAGAATATTTTGATTGGGTCATGTTATTGAATGTCCGGGCCGTAGCGTTAGGAGAAGCCAAGGATGTTTTAACTTCCGATAATCTCCGCCGGGCGTATGGCGGACGGGCGGCTTTTTTAGCCGGCATGAAAGAAGAAAGCGCGGAATAACGGTGATCGAATTTTTGACCAATATATTTTCGGATTATACCTTACAAGTGGTGGCCTGCGGCGCCCTTATCGTGGGAATCACCGCTGGCAGTCTCGGCGCTTTTGCGGTCTTACGCCAGCAAAGTTTGCTGGGAGATGCGATTGCGCATGCCACACTCCCCGGTGTGGGGATCGCCTTTCTTTTAACGCAGAGCAAAAGTCCGCTCGTTTTGCTCATTGGAGCGGGTTTAGCTGGCTGGATTGGAACCTTATGGGTCAAAGCAATAACCAGCATGACGCGGATTCAAAAAGACGCCGCGTTGGGTATGGTTTTGTCAATTTTCTTCGGTTTCGGATTAATGATGATCACCATTGTACAGAAATTACCAACAGCGACAAAGTCAGGGTTAGATAAATTTTTATTTGGCAACGCAGCCACATTATTAAAGACTGATGTCTATGTCATGCTCCTGTTAAGCATGATCGCTTTTGCGATCGTTTTGCTTTTTTGGAAAGAGTTCAAAATTATTACGTTTGATCCGGAGTTTGCCCAAAGTATTGGCGTGCGCGTGCATGTTTTTGACGTGTTATTGACAACCCTGATCGTCATCGCCATTGTTATTGGTTTGCAGACTGTGGGTGTTGTCTTGATGAGCGCGATGCTGGTTGCTCCCGCGGCCGCCGCACGGCAATGGACCAATAAATTAGGAACCATGGTTGTATTGTCGGCCATCTTTGGATCTTTGGCCGGTGTATCGGGTTCAATAAGCAGCAGCTTGGTTACGAATTTGCCTACCGGCCCGGTGATCGTTTTGTATGTCAGCGGCATAGTATTTTTTTCGCTTCTTTTTGCTTTGCCTCGCGGACTGTTGTGGGACTGGCTGCGAAACTATGGCCATCGCCGGCAACTCCACATGACAGCTATGCTTAAAAACCTTTTATTATTTTCAGAAATCAATACTAACCCTTTTCATCCGCACGACATTGCCGCGTTGGAAGCTGTTGGCCGGGGCACTGTCAAAAGGACTATGCAGGCGTTAGCCCATAAGGGATGGGTTCAACAACTCGAAGATAAGCACTGGGCGTTGACTCCCGAAGGATTGGCAGAAGCCCAGCGCATTCGCGACCAATACGAACAAAAAACTCCAGATTACAACATTTAAAAATGTCGACCCAACAAATTGAAATTATTATTTTGGCTTCCTTAACCGCGATGGCGTGCGCCTTGCCGGGTGTCTTTTTGGTGCTGCGCCGTATGTCTTTGATGAGCGATGCGATCAGTCATGCGATTTTGTTGGGAATTGTTGTCGCGTTTTTTTATACAAAAAATCTCGCTTCGCCGTTATTGCTGCTGGGAGCGACATTGACCGGAATCTTGACGGTTACCTTAACGGAAGCGATTATAAGAACGAAAAAGTTAAAAGAAGATGCAGCCATTGGTTTGGTTTTTCCTGTTTTATTTTCATTGGGCGTGATTCTCATTAATCGATATACCTCGGATGTGCATATTGATTCAGATTGTGTTCTTTTTGGCGAGATTGCTTTTGCCCCATTTAACCGCTTTATATTTTCCCAAATCGATTTGGGCCCGCAAGGTTTTTGGGTCATGGGAATAATATTCCTAGCAAACCTAATTTTTATCAGTACTTTTTATAAAGAATTAAAGATTGCGACCTTTGATGCGGGATTGGCAGCCGCGCTGGGTTTTGCTCCCGCAGTGATTCATTATATGCTTATGACATTAGTGAGTGTTACTGCCGTTGGAGCTTTTGAGCACGTGGGCTCAATTTTGGTCGTGTCGCTTATGATTACCCCGTCTGCGGCGGCCTATTTGTTGACAAATCGTCTTTCGCACATGCTCATTATCAGCGCTGGAGTGGGTATCCTGTCAGCCGTCAGCGGTTATTTTTTGGCGCATTGGTTGGATGCCAGCATCGCCGGGGCCATGGCTACCATGAGCGGATTCTTATTTTTGCTCAGCTTTATATTTGCACCCGAAAGAGGATTACTTGCCAAATATCTGTTTAAGCGATGGCGCCGTTGGGATTTTGCCTCGCAGACATTGGCGGTGCATTTATTACAAGCGGAAATGACCCATGCGGAGGAAGCGGAACAGATTGTTAGCCATATGAACGACCATATGCTTTGGAATGACAATTATACTTCAGAAGTTATTGCTCAATCGATCCAAGAGGGATTAATAAAAAGGCAGGGGAATAAACTGAGCTTGACCGCGTATGGCCGCGAAAAAGCTAAAATAGCTATTTCGAAAAACTGAAAATGGTGTTATGCTGAAAAAAATCATAAAGGGAAATATGCTAGTGTAGTGAGTCTAACACTTCTTGACATGTGTCACCCCCGAATGTTTCTGTCGGGGGTCCATTGAATCCTGTATGGATTCCCGACTCCGCCTGAGGCGGATCCGCCTTTGGAGGAAAAAGCATTCGGGAATGACAGCGCTTATAAGTCAAGGGACGACCCTTCGGGTCGCCACTTGCCCGTGGCCTTAGCTCCTGTAAAGGGATTTATGAAACACCACACTATGGAGTTTACTAACCAACTCTCAACAGCTCATGAACCATCCCAGATTGTCGCGGAATTAACCAAAGAAAAAGGTGATCATTACGATATCGGTTTTCTTTTTGTTTCGGGATTGAACAACGCGGCAACCACGGCAATTATTGAGCAGATCAAGCAGCAGTTGTCAGTGGATTATCTTTTAGGCTGCACCTGCGCCGGTATCATTGGAACAAATGCCGAGATTGAACGCTTGCCAGCCAGCACCTTGATTTTAGGAAAACTCCCCGGGGTTAAGGTGCTCCCGTTTTCATTAAATCAAACTCAATTAGAAGGCTTCAAACATGTGGATGACTGGTATCAATTCTTTAATGTTTTTCCGCACGAAAATCCCAAATTTCTTATTCTGCCGGATCCTTTTTTGTTTGATCTGCATGAGCTTTTAAACGGCTTGAACCAAATTTATCCGGGGTGTCCGGTCATTGGTGGTTTAGCCAGTGGAGCCCTACAGCCGCGGGAAAATTTATTGTTTATAAATAATGAGGCACATGAAGAGGGAATTGTGGGAGTGGCATTAGTGGGAAATTTTAATGTTAAAACGATTGTCTCGCAAGGCTGCCGGCCTATTGGCGATACCTATATTGTCACCCGTGCAGAAAATAATATCATTTATACGTTGGCTGGACGGCCATTTATTAAAGTCCTGGAAGAGGTCCTGCAGAAAGCTACAACGCGCGATCGTCTTTTAGCGCAAGAAGCGATCTTCGTTGGGATTGCGATGAATGAATATACGCATAATTTCAGACGGGGTGATTTTTTGATTCGTACCGTGATGGCCCTCGATCAAAATACTGGAGCCGGAGTAATTACGGATTATATCAAGGCCGGCCAAACCATTCAATTCCAAGTGCGGGACGCCGAAACAGCAACCGAAGATTTAAATGAACTTTTGCGTTTGCACTGCACGAAAGAAGAAAACAAAAGACCTAAGGGAGCACTGGTTTTTTCCTGTAATGGCCGCGGAGAAAATTTATTTCGAATGAAAAATCATGATATTGCCATTATCCAAAAATGCATTGGCCCAGTGCCTGCCGCGGGTTTTTTTTGCGCTGGTGAAATTGGCCCGGTAGGCGGGAGTAATTTTTTACACGGCTTTACCAATAGCATCGCCCTTTTTTATCCTGAAGAGGATAAGCTCACTGCGAAGCAGTAATTGAACTCCCTCGAGAGATATGCTATATTCTAACTGGAGGGAAAAGGCATGGACATCACAAAGCAAACCCCTATGAAAACAGAAATCCAAGGAAAAGGAAAACCGCCCGTTATTTTGACCCAAGAGGCCATCGCGAAAATTAAAACTATGATGCGCAAAGAGGGAAAAGAAGGTTATGCGCTGCGGGTGGGTGTTGTCACTGGTGGCTGCGCGGGATTATCCTATGATTTGCGTTTTCAAAAAACACCTTATGACAATGATATTATCTTTAACCAAGGAGATTTACAAATTTTTGTGAATGATGAAGCGGCTAAACTCCTTAATGGTATTGAAATTGATTATGTTGATACGTTAAAGGAAAGTGGTTTTAAATACCGCAATCCCAACGCCAAAAGCAGCTGCGGCTGCGGCACGTCGTTTAGTTAAAACGCCAAATCTATCATCGCACCATTTCTATGATTATCCCATCGCCAAAATTGTCCCTTCCTGGGATGAATTTAAGTTTTCAGCCACTCCCGGGATCGCAAAAGATTTACCGCAGCGGAAAAATTTATTCTGATTTACGTGTTCCTTTTCGGGAGATTCAACAAGCGAGCTCTAATACAGCTTCCGGAATTCACGTGAAGAACGATGCCTTATATCTTTACGATACCTCCGGTCCGTACACGGATGCACATGCTGCGATCGATATTCGTCAAGGCCTGTCTCAACTGCGCTACCGTTGGATTGTATCGCGTCAAGATGCTGCAGAGCTCCTTGCCGCATCGTCTCATTATCGCTTAGAGCGCGAGCACGATCAAAATTTGCAGGCAATCCGTTTCCCAGAGACTCGAAAACCCTTAAGGGCAAAACCAAAAAAAAATGTCACGCAAATGTATTATGCCCGCAAGGGTATCATTACGCGAGAGATGGAATTTATTGCCATACGGGAACGCTGTGACCCGGAATTTGTCCGCAGCGAAGTCGCGGCCGGACGGGCGATCATCCCGGCCAATATCAATCATCCGGAATCTGAGCCGATGATTATCGGACGGAATTTTTTGGTCAAGATTAATGCCAATATTGGAAATTCCGCTGTATCTTCAAGTATAACCGAGGAAGTGGAAAAAATGACCTGGGCGATCCGCTGGGGTGGGGATACGGTCATGGACCTTTCAACGGGAAAAAATATCCATGAAACCCGCGAATGGATCATTCGCAACTCTCCGGTCCCTATTGGCACCGTGCCGATTTATCAGGCATTGGAAAAAGTTTATGGCAAGGCGGAAGATCTTACTTGGGAAATTTATCGCGATACACTCATTGAGCAGGCTGAGCAGGGGGTGGATTATTTTACCGTTCACGCCGGAGTGCTTTTGCGTTATATCCCAATGACCGCCAAGCGTCTGACGGGAATTGTTTCTCGCGGCGGTTCTATTATGGCCAAGTGGTGCCTAGCCCATCATAAAGAAAATTTTCTCTATACAAAATTTGACGAAATCTGTGAGATCATGAAACAGTATGATGTTAGTTTTTCCTTAGGCGATGGGCTGCGCCCCGGGAGCATTGCCGATGCCAATGATGAAGCCCAGTTTGCCGAACTTGAAACATTAGGTGAACTTACGCAAATCGCTTGGAAGCATGATGTGCAAACCATGATTGAAGGCCCCGGGCATGTCCCAATGCACTTGATCAAGGAAAATATGGATAAACAATTAAAAATTTGCCACGAAGCGCCTTTTTATACCCTCGGGCCGCTCACCACGGATATTGCGCCGGGGTATGATCATATCACCTCAGCGATTGGCGCGGCGATGATTGGTTGGTTTGGCACGGCCATGCTATGTTACGTAACGCCGAAGGAACATTTGGGATTGCCCAACAAAGAGGATGTGAAGGCAGGGATTATTGCGTATAAAATTGCCGCCCATGCCGCGGATTTGGCCAAAGGTCATCCTCATGCTCGATACTGGGACGATGCATTATCAAAAGCCCGGTTTGAATTCCGCTGGCGGGATCAATTTGCCTTAGGACTTGATCCCGAGACAGCGGAAAAGTACCATGACCAAACACTGCCGGCGGAGGGGGCTAAACTCGCCCATTTTTGTTCGATGTGCGGCCCGCATTTTTGTTCAATGAAAATCACGCAAGATGTACGGGATTATGCCCAAAAGCAGAATGTCACTGAAAGCGAAGCCCTGATGATTGGACTGGAAGAAAAGGCCAAGGAATTTCAATCCAGCGCAAATCAGATGTATTCTTAAAAATTTCCACCGAGTATCAAAAAAATGAAAACGCCAAATTTTTATTTCGAACTATCACAAAAGAGTATAGCTGGAGATATCCTTGAAAAAAATATCGCGGATACGATTTTAACCTCCCGCGAAGTTGAGCTGCTGCCGCTTTTAAATTCTGCCTATCAGGTGCGACAGCAGTTTTGCGGTAATGAGGTCAAAATCCACATTATTAATAATGCCCAAAACGGTCATTGCGCCGAGGACTGTCATTATTGCGCGCAGGCGAAGTCCTCAACAGCCGATATTGAAGAATACCCTTTAAAGCCGGAAGCTGAAATCCTTGCGGAGGCAAAACGCGCTTACGAATCCGGCGCGTACCGCTATTGCATGGTTTTTGCCGGACGAGGACCTTCCGAGCGGCGCGTTGAGCATTTAGCGCAATTGATCCGCAAAATTAAAGCGCAGTACCCGATAAAAATTTGTGTTTCAACAGGCTTGCTGGATGCGAAAAAGGCACAAATCTTAAAAGACGCGGGGCTGGATCGCCTTAATCATAATTTGAATACCTCCCGTAGGCATTACCCCAAAATCTGTACGACCCATACTTATGAGGATCGCCTCAAAACCTTGCACGCCGCCACAATCGCAGGAATTGAAATTTGTTCCGGCGTTATCGCCGGCATGGGAGAACAGCATGAGGATATTATAGAAGTGGCATACACATTGCGTGAATTAAATTCTCCCTCGATACCAGTCAACTTTTTTATTCCCATTCCTGGGAATCGGTTAACACACTCGGATTTAACACCAGAGTATTGTTTGCGAATTTTATGTTTGTATCGGTTTTTAAATCCAAAAGCGGAAATCCGGGTCGCCGCGGGCAGGGAAATTCATTTGCGCAGTATGGAAGTGATGGCGCTTTATCCAGCCAATTCCTTGTTTATGGATGGCTATTTAAATACAAAGGGAACGGATCAAAAGCGCACGCTGCAGATGATCAAGGACGCAGGGTTTACAATTAATTCTGAAAAAAATCTAGATGATCTTTTGGAAGAGGACAATAAAAAATCTTTAGATCAAGTGGTACTCAAAGATTTATATGATTTACGCCCTCATTTTCAGCCGCAAGAAAACACCATTTAATGTATATTTTATTTTACCGCGCATCTTGATTTGCTAATTTTTTATAATATAATACTTTAAACCTGTGGGAAAAAATATGAGCATAGAACAAAGACATGTCACCCGTTTTGAATTGCTTATGGACGCTGGTTTTGGCGCCCAGAAAGCTGGGGATATCCTCATTGGCGCGTTCGCGAAGATGGGGAAGTTTGTTTACATTGAACCTATGATTCCGGCAGAAATCAGTCCTCCCCCGCGTACCCGTCCGGCTCTCTCCGGTGTTGTCATCCGTTTGGCGGATTTTGACATTACCAATATTGGTAATGATACCGACCTGATTCTGGCCGCGCATGAAGTCGTGCTAGACCGCCGTCTCGATGACGAAGAAACCAATTTTAATTGTCAAATCATCTTGGACATGGGAGACAAAACTGTCAACGAAGAATCGTATGAAAAAATTTGCAAACGGATAACCAAACTTGGTTATAGCCTTTATCCGTTTAATGTCGATTCCGAGGCGGCCGCTATTATCAAACAGATCGGTGGAAAAGGAAAAAACCTTTATTATTTGGGGATGCTCAGCCGCATTTATAATATGCCCAATGATTTTTTGTTGGAAGAAATTAAAAAAACATTTGGCAAAAAGTTAAAAGAAGATATCATGAACCAAAATATCACTTTGTTTATGCATGGATATAACTATGCCAAGCAAAATATCCCGCTTTCGTACGAAGTCCCCAGCAAAGCCGACCGCACAGATAGAGAAAAAATTCTGATTGATGGAAATACGTCGCTCAGTCTCGGCATTATTGACTCCGGGATAAAATTATTCAGCGGTTATCCCATAACCCCAGCGTCATCGATCATGCACACCTTAGCGAAAATATTTCCATCGTACGGCGGCATTGTTCATCAGGCGGAAGATGAGATTGCGGCTATTGGAACTGCTATCGGCTCGTATTACGGCGGCGTTCCAGCGGTCACCTGCACCTCGGGGCCGGGTTTATCGTTAAAACAAGAGTTCCTTGGTTATG
Source organism: uncultured Planctomycetales bacterium (assembly GCA_964359575.1). GTDB lineage: Bacteria > Omnitrophota > Gorgyraeia > Zapsychrales > GWA2-47-8 > 2-02-FULL-48-11. The sequence goes on along the minus strand of CAYHTV010000034.1, from coordinate 7,759 downwards.
CCGCGGTTGCGGAAATCCCGCTGATTATTGTTGATGCCCAACGCTCCGGGCCGTCCACGGGTATGCCTACGAAAACTGAGCAATCGGATTTACCGGCCGCGATTTTTGGCTGCCATGGCGATAATACAAAAGTAGTGATCAGTGTGGCGAATGTCATTGACTGCTTTTATGCGCCGCAGATGGCGCGCTATATTGCCGAAAAGTTGCGTCTACCAGTTTTTATTATGAGTGATTTTCAAACCGCTAATAGTTACAAAGTCATTGACAAGCCCCAAGTGAATGAAATTACCAACGTCGATGACGTCCCGGATTTTGTGTTTGAGCGTTTTCACATGAATCGGCTGACGGAACCTATCGAGATGGTGCGCACCTCGCAGGCCATCCCAGGCACTCCAGCGGGGATGCGGCGCATTACAGGCTTAAATACGGATAAGACCGGGTCGATCAATTATTTTGCCGGGACCAATCATCGCTCGCACGAAATTAGAAATGAAAAAATCCATCATATCCGTCGGGCTTTACGTCTTCCCGAGATGTTTGGCCCGGACCATGGCGAGATTTTGGTGATCGGATGGGGAAGCACCCGCGGCGCTATTGAAGAAGCCATCAATAATTGCGTCAAGGAGGGAATGCCCGCTGCTGGGATGCATTTTCGCATTGTGTATCCTTTGCCGCTTATGCTGAAAGAAATTTTCGCAAAATACAAAAAAATTTATACTGTGGAATTAGCTTATGGGGATGAATTAAAGCCAGCGCCGCTAGCCATGCTGTTACGCAACGAAACACTGGTGGATGTACGGCCAATGATTTCCCGGGCCACGGGACGGCCAATACGCCCGCGCAACATTAAAGATAAAGTGAAGGAGTTGATTGAAAAATGAGCACAGCGAATATTCAAACAGATCCTTTACCAGCGCCATTAACAATAAAAAATTTACAGACCGAAAATCCGCGCTGGTGTTCGGGATGCGGTGATTTTGGTATTATCATGGCGGTCAAGCGTTTTATGGTCGATACGCAAATGAATCCGGCCGTGACTGTCAATGTTTCGGGAATCGGCTGTTCAGGACGGGCGCCGAACTATATCAATACCTACGGTGTTCACGCGATTCACGGCCGGCCAATCACGATTGCTTTAGGTTTAGCCTTAGCACGTCCGGATTTGAATGTCTTTGTGCATTCCGGAGACGGCGATGCGCTCAGTATCGGTGGCAATCATTTTATTCATGGCATCAATAAAAATTTTAAATGTGTGTTTTTGCTTTATGATAATGAACTGTACGCTCTTACCAAAAGCCAAACATCGCCCACGACACGCAAAGGGCATCCCACCAATACCCAGCCCTCCGGAACTTATCTTGAACCGCTCAATGCGGTTCGTTTGGCAATCGGGATTGGGGCTTCCTTTGTGGCGAGTACGGCCGATTGGATCCCCGATCACTTAGCCAGCACCTTGGAAAAGGCGTATGCGCATAAGGGTTTTGCTTTTATTCATATTTCCCAACGCTGTCCGCATTTCGATCCAGAAAATTTTGATCATAAGACTTCCAGCTGGTTTTCCTTTTTAAAGCATACAAACGGAATTCTTCCCGACAAACGGATTGCGGATAAAACAGAAATCATTGAGCACGATCCAGCGAATCTGGAAGCGGCCTTCCGTTTAGCGAACAGCCCCCGGCGATATTTCGGTCTTTTTTATCATGACCCAAACAAGCCCTGTTATGATGACATCCTGCGCAGTCAGGTAAAAAATGCGGTGCAAAAACCCCGTGCCAATATCTTAGACCGTTATAAGCTCGATTAATCCACATAAAATTATGGAAAAAGTCGTTATTATTGGATCAGGACCAGCTGGCCATACCGCTGCCATTTATGCGGGACGGGCAAAACTTAATCCGCTTATGTATGAAGGTTTTAATGCCGGCGAGGTGGCCGCAGGCGGACAATTGACCACAACAACGGAAGTGGAGAATTATCCTGGATTCCCCGAGGGTATTCAAGGCCCGGAATTGATGAACCGCATGCGCCAGCAGTCCATGACCTGCGGTGTTCGTATCAAAACCGAAACGGTTACGAAAGTGGACTTAAAATCGCATCCCATTAAAATTTTTACCGATACTGAATCGATTGAGTCTCAAACCATTATTATCGCGACCGGTGCCACGGCCAAACGCCTGCATTTGCCCGGTGAAGACCGGCTCTGGCAAAAAGGGATTTCGGCCTGCGCGGTCTGCGATGGCGCTCTTCCATTGTTTCGAAACAAAATTCTCACTGTTGTGGGGGGAGGCGATTCGGCCGTGGAAGAATCAACGTATTTGACCAAATTTGCCAGTAAAGTTATTTTGCTTATCCGGCGTGACGCGATGCGCGCTTCGAAAGTTATGCAAGAGCGCATACTGTCCAATCCGAAAATTAAGATTATGTGGAATACTATTCCGCTCGAAATCCTGGGTGATAAAACCGTAACCAGCATAAAAATTAAAGATGTAAAAAGTAATCAGGAGCAAATTCTCGAGACTGGTGGATTTTTTTATGCCATTGGTCATCAGCCCAATACAGCTTTCCTCCAAGGACAGGTTGAACTGGATCCCGTCGGTTACATTAAAACAAAACCCGGGACGACCCAAACCAATATTCCCGGCGTCTTTGCCTGCGGGGATGTGCAGGACAAAATCTACCGCCAAGCCGTTACCGCTGCCGGCACTGGATGTATGGCCGCGCTGGATGCCGAGCGGTATTTGACGGAACATTCCTCCTGATTCTCCGTCGATATTATTCTCCTCTTTCAAAATTCAGCAAATAAATCCCGTTTGATATTCGTTTTCAATTATGTTAGGATGACAGATATTTTGAGGGCTTAACCTGATGCACATTCAGCAAGAAAAATTCACTCTGCCTAAGGCCGAATCGTGGCAGATGTTTAATGCGATTTCTTCGAAATACGATCCATTGAACCATCTCTTGTCATTGGGTTTAGATTATGGATGGCGGCGGTCTTTGACGATCTGGCTGCCGAATCGGCGTAAACTTAAACTGCTTGACTTAGCGACCGGAACTGGGGATGTTCTCATCACCTTATTGAAACGATCCTCGGACATCGAATCGGCCTGCGGCATAGATTTAGCAGATGCCATGCTTAAAATTGCACAACAAAAAGTTCAAACCGCGCATTTGACCGAGAAAATCTCCCTCCAGCATGGTGATGCTGGGCAGATCCCATATCCCTCGGAAAATTTTGATGTTGTCACAATGGCTTTTGGGATTCGGAATATACCGGTCCCGGAAAAAGTTTTAAGTGAGATTTTCCGCGTCCTCAAAAAAAACGGGCGGGTAGTCATTCTGGAATTTTCGCTGGCTCCCAACCGTATTTTTCGAAGTTTACAATTATTTTATTTACGCCATATCGTTCCTGCAATCGGTGCCATGATTTCCGGAAACTTTCAAGCCTACCGTTATCTCAATCAAACGATTGAAAAATTTCCCTACGGCGAGGCTTTTTGTAATTTATTAGAGACAGCGGGGTTTCAAATCGTTAGCGCCCAACCGCTGACATTTGGCATAGCGACCATTTATAAAGGTGACAAAATCTAATGCCGCCATCCACAACTCTTAAAGAATCTGTAAAACTAAGTCAGACCGGCCAAACCCTCATTGACCAAATTACAAATTTTGATGACAAGGCCTTAATTTGTAAAGCCAGGGAAGCGGTTCTGCGGTTTGAAATTGACATTGAAGCCGTCGATAGCCTGGCGTGGCTGCAGCAGCAAACCCATCCCCTCAAACTGTTTTGGGCGGATCGGGAAGGGGAAATGCAAATCGCCGGTGTTGGCGCGGCGCACACGCTTTCGGGAAATCATCCAATCAATTATCAATTTATCTTTGCTGAAATACAGCGGCGCCTTTCGGCGCATCAGGAAAATTTGCGCTACTTTGGAGGCACCTGCTTCGATCCAAGGAATTATGATTCACAATGGGCAGATTTTGGGACATATTATTTTTTTATTCCACGATTTGAAATTTTAAAACAGCAGAATAGGTTTATTTTTGCTTGCAATATCATCCGCGAAGACTTTCAAGGCAGTCGGTTACCCAAAATTTTAGAGGAAATTAAGACTCTTGTTTTTTCTTTTAAACCCAGGATGACTGCTCAAATTCACGTAGAAAAAAATAAAAATTATCCGAATGCGAAGCAGTGGTTACCAATAATTGCACACGAGTTGAAAAAAATAAAAGAGAAAAGCTATATGAAAGTTGTTTTGGCCCGTAAATCTGTATTTCAATTTTCGACACCCGTAGAGCCGTTGGATATCTTGCAAAGATTGCAAACAGTCAGCCCAAATTGTTTTCATTTTTATTTTCAACCTAAGACGGGCACGGCTTTTGTGGGGGCTTCTCCAGAACGGCTTTACCGGAGGGAAAGGCAAGGGATCAAAACCGAGGCGCTGGCGGGCACACGCCCGCGCGGCGACACTTCGCAGAAAGATGAAAATTTGAAAAAGGAATTATTGAATTCTCAAAAAGAAATCCACGAGCACAAAGTTGTCGTGGAACAAATCCATAGCGTCCTTGCCGAGATCTGCACAAAAATTACGGTCGATGACAAACATTCTTTACTACAATTAGCGGGGGGGCATCACCTTTTAACTCGTATGGATGGCGTATTGCGTCCAGAGGTGAATGATGCGCGTATCCTTTTTGTTTTGCATCCAACACCGGCTGTTGCCGGGTGGCCAACCGAGAAGGTTTTAAATATCATTCGATCACACGAACCATTTGCCCGCGGATATTATGCCGGGCCGTTTGGATATGTGGGCTGGGACGTAACCGAATTTGCCGTTGCCATCCGTTGTGGGCTCATACAAAAAAATACGCTTTCGATTTATGCCGGTGCGGGTATCGTAGAAGGTTCCACTCCGGAAGACGAATGGAAGGAGATTGAAAATAAGATGAAAGTTTTTTTGAAAGCAGTAACCCCATGAATATTTTCCAATCACCCAACATTAACCAATTGTGGGGGAATTTGATCATTGAAGAGCTTGTACGCAATGGAGTGGAGTATTTCTGTTTAGCCCCGGGGTCGCGATCTTCGCCGCTGGCCGTGGCTATCGCGCTCAATCCCAAGGCCAAAAAATTTATCCACTTTGATGAACGCGGTGTCGCCTTCCACGCCCTAGGCTATGTCTCGGCTGCCCAAAAGCCATGCGCGATTGTCTGCACTTCCGGGACCGCGGTTGCTAATTTTTTTCCTGCCATCATCGAAGCTTCCAAAAAGAAAATTCCTTTGATTGTTTTAACAGCGGATCGCCCACCGGAATTACGCTTGACCGGAGCCGAACAAACCATTGAGCAAGTGAATATCTTTGGCAATTACGCACGCTGCTGTATCGATTTACCCTGTCCGACAATGGAAATTCCACCTGAATTTGTGCTGACAACGGTAGATCAGGCTGTCTATCGGTCCAAATCTTCTGTGGCAGGCCCGGTGCACATAAACTGCATGTACCGTGAACCATTGGCACCCATTGCCACCCGGCAAAATTTTAAAAATTATCTTTCAAATCTGAATCTCTGGCAGAAAGCCAATCGACCGTTTACAACATATACGAAAGCCCATACGGATTTATCTTCCGATACTGTCAGCGGCATTACCACGGTCCTTTCCCAAATTAAAAAGGGTGTCATCGCAGTAGGGAAATTAGCGAATGAGCAAGAGGCCCAAGCAGTTTTAAGATTGGCTGAAAAACTTCAATGGCCTATTTTCCCTGATATAACTTCTGGCCTGCGATTAGGTACAAATCATCCAAACGTCATTTCGTATTTTGACCAAATTTTGCTTTCGGATAAATTACGTGCCGCAAGATCATTGAATGGCGTACTGCATTTAGGCGGACGGCTGACTGCCAAACGCTGGTACCAGTATATTGAAAAATCCAAACCAAAACATTATATTATGGTCTTAAATCATCCCTTACGTAATGATCCACTGCATATGGTGACATTGCGTGTTGAAAGTTCAGTTCAAGAATTTTGTGAAAATTTAATTCAGTCCGTTGGTTTGGTTAAGGGAAAGAACCATCTTAAATTATTGCAAAGCGCGTCGAAATTTATTGATCGCGGTATTAACGCGTTTTTATCCCGCTCTAGAAAATTGAATGAAATCAGCGTGGTCCGCAGTATTTCACAACTCATTGTGCAAGGTCATGGGCTTTTTCTCGCAAACAGTATGCCCATCCGTGACATGGACATGTACGCCGCATCGGGAAAAAATGCTGTACGCGTGGGAGCTAACCGCGGGGCCAGTGGTATTGATGGAGCGATTGCGACTGCGGCGGGATTTTCAAAAGGTTTGAATCGGCCGGTGACCGTTCTCTTGGGTGATTTGGCTTTTTTGCATGATGTCAATTCGTTAGCCATGCTGCGGCACGCCGCAAAGCCGATCACCTTGGTCGTCATCAATAATAATGGCAGCGGCATTTTTTCATTCTTACCGATAGCGCAATTTAAAAATATTTTTGAACAATACTTTGGCACGCCGCATGATTTGACATTTTCGGCAGCCGCCAAATTATTTGATCTTGAGTATCATCAACCGCGAACCAACGAAGAATTTGTAAAAATCTATAAAAACTGCCTTGCCGCGAAAAAGTCAACCCTCATTGAGGTTCGTACGGACCGTGCCGAAAATCATAGAATTCATGAGAATTTACAAACAACTTTGCGTGCCGCGCTTAATAAATATTTTACAAAGACGCACATATGACGCAAACCCTGGAGAAACCAATGAAAGTAAAAAAAGTTAAAACCGGTATCGCTTGGATGCCGGCTGGGCAATTTACCGATATCAAATATCACAAAGCTGAGGGAATCGCAAAAATTGCAATCAACCGTCCGCAGGTACGAAATGCCTTTCGGCCTTTGACGGTCAGTGAAATGTCACAGGCATTAAACGATGCCCGCGAGGATGAAAAAATTGGAGTGATTATTTTAACTGGTGAGGGAAAAGAAGCGTTTTGTTCCGGAGGAGATCAAAAAATTCGCGGGGATGCAGGTTATGTGGATGAGAAAGGAATTCATCGGCTGAATGTTTTAGATTTTCAGCGGCAGATGCGAACGTGTCCCAAACCGATCATTGCGATGGTCGCTGGGTATGCGGTTGGCGGCGGGCATATTTTACATTTATTAGCGGACTTAACCATCGCGGCGGATAATGCGATTTTTGGACAGACTGGGCCGAAGGTGGGATCTTTTGATGGCGGGTATGGCGCCAGTTATATGGCGCGCATTGTCGGACAAAAAAAGGCCAGGGAAATTTGGTTTTTATGCCGCCAATATAATGCGCAGCAAGCAATCGATATGGGATTAGTGAATACAGTTGTCCCTTATGCAAAATTGGAAGCTGAAACCGTGCAGTGGTGCCGGGAGATTTTAGCCAATTCGCCTATGGCAATCCGTTGTTTAAAATCCGCGCTTAACGCGGATTGCGATGGCCAGGCAGGCTTGCAAGAATTAGCTGGTAACGCCACGATGTTATTTTATATGACAGAAGAGGGACAGGAAGGCCGTAACGCGTTTTTACAGAAGCGTAAACCTGATTTTTTAAAATTTCCAAGACGACCATGAGAAAATATCAAAAATTAAAAATCAAATATAAAATATAAAACTAAAAAAGCAGAACCATACATTTTTTGATGGAAACAAAAGAAGATTATTGAGCTTTGTACAACCATTAGCAATAATTTCCAGAAAACAAAGCGACTTG
>CAYHTV010000033.1:0-17709 GCA_964359575.1 uncultured Planctomycetales bacterium | reverse complement strand
GCTTCGTCGCTACGCTCCTCGCAATGACACCGGGAGGGTTTTCCGACACTATCTGTGTAAAAATATGGTCTAGCGAAACAAGGCTTGCAGCCGATAAACTCCCCTGCGCCCCGATCCAGGTGTCTTCGGGGGCGGTGGTTAAGGTCAATGGGCTGCCATCCGCTAGGCGGTCGGCCTCGTTTTCCTCGACGACGTGATAAATTCCTTCTTGGAATTTCTTTAAATAATATCGGCGGGCGATGGAATCACTCAACACCTCCCGCGCCGCGGCGATATTGACCGTCGGGCCGTCGGCATTTTGATACAAACGGTGCGGCAATCGGCGGACGCGGTCACGCTGCTCGGCCGTCACGCCCAGCTCATCGTACTTTTTATCCAAACACGTGACGCATTCGGTCTCGCTTCCGTCGGCGCCGTTGTAATCGTTCTCTATGACCGCCTGAATCGTCATTAATGCTTCAAGAAGGTTACTTAAAAATTCCTTCGCCTTCTGCCGCTTTTCGCTATCAAACCGATCGGCTAAAATAATTTTTTGGGCGTCTTCAAATTCCTCTTTCAACTTTTCTAAAAGCGCGGTCCGGTACTCCTTACCGTCGACTAGACGGTATTCCAATTCCTGTCTTTTCTTAAAACGATTAGCCAAACTCTTATCACGGATCAAGCGGCCGTCCGCTTGCCATTCTCCGGCAGGCGTTTCTTTCACCCTATCTAAAATCACGCCTTTCTTGAACCCGCCGAGCTTTTCGAGCCGCTCTTGGCGATTCGCCTCCTGCTCTTTAGCGTTCATCCCGATCGCACGAGCAAGGTCATCAACATCCCGCGCGGCCTGCTGAACCGCCGCGATATTCTCAAATCCTGCCTTTGCCAAACTTTCCGCTGTTTGAGCAAGCCGCACAATCTCCGTCGGTACGACAACAGCGCGGCGGAATTCTTCGCTTTGCATTTTATTTAAACCCATGTCACGGCTCGGCAACCAGCGAGACAAATGCCGGGCATTCATGAGCCCCAATTGCGCCTGAAGGATATGCTTGGATAAAACCTTAAAGACGGGATTCGTTCTCCGTTTTCGGCTTGTCCAAACAAATTCGTTGTTTTCATAGCGCGCGATAAAAGCGGATTGACAAGAAAACTCCTCACTTCGTTCGTCGTAACTTCTTTGCTGCATAGGAGAGGAGTTTTTAGCAGCTAGGAAAGTTTTATACTTTCCTATGCTGTAAAAAATGGCCCAATACAAATCCGGGTTCCGGCGGATTTTGCGGCACGACGGATCAGGGCTGTGATAAAATTCAAAAAATGTCCGGACAAACGCCTGACCGCGGGTCAAGGGACGACCCTGCGGGTCGCCACTTGCCCGTGGCATGAAACCACGGGCAAGTACTGCATCAAATGCCCACGGGTTAAAACCCGTGGCTTGGGATGCTGTCAAGGCCATTGGGTTTTGCTGAGGATCGCCCGCCCCAGTGAGATTGTCGAGATGACTTTGCACATAACGGTTGCGGTAAGCCTGCATGAAACGGTTTTTAATCTCCGCCACGGAAATTTTGGCCCGCAGAAAAACCACCGCCTCTCGGACGGCTTCTTGTTCGGCCCGCGTCCGGTGAGATTTCGCCAGCAATTTCAAAATATATCCGCGTAAAATAAATTCAATCCATGTATAATCCGGTTCCGCCGGATCAAGATGCGCCTCGTGATCCGGATTAAGCAAATCACTCCCAAGGATCACGCCCAATAACCGGTACTTTCGCGCCTTGAAAGCGGAGGCGATTTTATCTGCTTTATCTTTAAGCGCGTCCTGCCGCTCTTGGACTTCTTTCCTTAAATTTTTTAATCTGGCCCGGTGCAGACTTTGAATGATCGCGGCGCTTTCCTCAAGCCGTATCTGCAGCAGTTCCCCAACGAGTGCAAACAGCCCCCGCACCTGCCTGCCGCTAGGCATGGCCTGCCGCGCGACATCCGTTGGCAGTCCCAAAAGTTCCAAGCCGCACTCTAAAACAATGCGCGCTAACCGTTTCTCCTCAACGAGCGCGTATTTTAAATCACCCAGCCGGTTTCGGATTTCTTCTTGAACCGCTTTTTTGTCTTCGCCGTCTTTCGCCATTCCCAAATTCTGAAAAGATTTCAGCCATTGAATAAAATCTTTCAGCCAAACCACTTCTTCCAATTCAGTATCAATCATATAATCCAAATTGCTGAAGGCATCCTTTAAACTCGTGTAGGGCAAATCCACATAATCCAAAACCGAACTTTTCCACGTCCCGCCCGGCTCATAACGCTGCCCGCGGATCTTGTAAAGGCCGTTTTCTTTGCGGATCCGCGGCAAGGCCTTTTCTCTCTGCAGGCGAGACCGCAGGCGCGTGGTTTTAAGTTTGGCCGCGGCCGCCATCGCGGCCGTGAGCATCCGGTTAGCCGCCGCCATATTGCCCTTTTCCAAAAGTTCATAAAAGGTTTTCCGAGAAGCCCGCGCGCCTTTTTTCAAATCTAAACGATCCACCAATTCCGCGGGCAGCGACGAGTCGCGAAAAACCGGAAGCGCCGCGCGGACCTCCTGCCCCAGCCGGCCTATTTCCCGCGCGGCAGCCGTTTGTTTTTCTGAAATTTTTCGTTGATAACTCAAAACATATAAACGGAAATTCCAGTCCGCCAACGCGATGACAAAATCACCCAAGACCGCGCGGTATTCGCGGCGCAGACTTTGCAGCTGGGCGTCAATGGCCCGGGGTTCGCCGGGCTGCCGCTCATGCACATCGAGATGATACAGCGCCCAGCCGGTCAGATGGCTGGGATAATCTAATGTTTCAAAAATGGTTCTGAATTTTTTAAGACAACTGCGGCGGGCGCGGGGACTCTTCCAATCTTGCGAATGGGCGAGCGGTTCTTTTTTAATAGGATTCAATTCTTCGGGCGGCGCGTTGACAATAAAATTTTCCACTTTTTGGCGCGGCGGGCCGGTCAACAGCCCTTTCTTTTTTAAATATTCAAATACCACCGCGCGCAAATACATACCGCCCAGCCGGCTGAACCCGGACGCGATGTGCGGTTCATCAGGATAACGCCCCCGCGCCGTTTCCGCCGCCTTTTCCATAGCCGCGACGGTCATGGGATGGGATCGCTTCGGCCTGCCTATAGGCATGGCCTGCCCCGTCCCCGAAAGCCGTCTGCCCCCTTTATTTTTCTGCCCTTTCTTCTGTTGTCTTTGGGAAATTTTTTTAAACACCTGCGCTGGGCCGTAACCAAATCGCAGACCACGTTTTTCCATCTCGCGCACATCCTGATTTTTGGGAACTTCCTTATACAACTTCTGTCCGCCGCGAACCAATGTCCGGGGAAACCTGGCAATAGGAGCGCCCCACACAAAGGAACCTTTCCCATTAACAATCACTGTTCCTCCAACAACCAACCGTTGACTGATGAGTCGATGCAACAGAGAAAACCTCTCTACGACATCCGGGGTCCATTCTGCCACCGAAGATCCGTCAAAGGCTTTTTCCACGTACATCTCGATGGGGTGCCGAAGTTCAATGAAAAACCTCGGGGGCTGATTGTTAATAAATTTCCATAATTTCTCATCATAAATCAATGGGTCATATTTCGGCAGCCTTAAACGCTTGCCGACCGTCGCGTCATAACCGATGTAATAGACTATGCGTGGCTGGGGCGCCGCGTCATCAGGATGACGCCAATCAAAGTCAACTCGCCAAACTGGATACTGTTTACTGACCGGCCGCGTTATCTTTACCTCACGCACGTTTAAGCTAAATAATTCTAATAACAGAGGCGCCAATAGCTTGCCTTTAAAAATTGCATCTGGTTCAGGTGCAGCGCTCTGTAACAGATGCCCCAACGTCTCCCTCCACGCTTGCGCCTGGACCATCTTCGTGGAAGAAGTTCCGGCACGATCACCAGCCTTTTGATTGATGTAACACTTTAAGGCTTCTCGCATGGAGATAGTCCTCACCAAATGAAAGTATCCCTCAAAATCTTCCTCATACAATTCGGGATCATGGAAATTCAACTCATTGTCATCCACCCAGTACATAATACGAGCGTTCGTGGGTAAAAGTTCACCTATCGCATCGACGGCCGTTCCTATTCCCAAAGCGACAGTTAAATGATTATTGGGGTTAGCCATCCGCTTGATCCCACGATAATAACGAAGACGTCGGGGCGTTAAGACACCTTTCTTAAAGCTCCTCACAGCCTGAACGATATCCTGCAAGGCAGAATCATCAACGCGAAAAACAGAAGTAGACGTTTTTTTGGTCAGGAATTTGGGGTGCTTATTTTTTTCTTGAATCACTCTCTTAATCTGTCTAATCTCTTTTCTTGCGATCATCCCTTTCGCCTTGCGGCCGCCAGCGGCATAAGGGATGAGTTTTTCTAATAAAAGATTGATGTTATGCGGAAGACCGAAGATAGCGCCTGTTTCGTGGAGAATAACCTGCCGTAAGCGGAATTTATGGCAAGGATGGGTTATGCGGGGATTGATAATGATATAACCGTTGTAATTGAAGGCATCGAGGCGGATTCTCGCGCCGGCGAGCAGTTCAAATAATTCTTTTGGCCCGGCGCGGATTTGTTTTGTATAGTAAATCGCTTGTAACAAATCCGCTAACGCATCCAGTCCGGCACCGCGCAATCGCCGCGTGCCAATTTCAATGTCATATTTTCGAATTTCTTCATAACTGCCCATGGCCTTTAGATGTTCCTTAAAAAACTTCCGCGCCATTTTTTCCTGTTTTGGCGTCAAGGGTTCCCCGGATTCCGCGGCGGAAAGGTCGGAAAAGTAACAGTCACTTTCTTTCGGACTGGGCATATATTCTTTAAATAATGAAACAGCAAATATCTTCGCGCTTAAAATGTCCCGGTCCCGGGGTCCCGGTCCCGGGGACAGTCCCCAAATGGGGACTGTCCCCTTTTTCTTTTTCTTTTTGCTTAATTCATGTAAAGCGGATAAGATTGCGGCGGTCAATCCCGAGACAAGAAATGCATGCTTTTGATACGCTTCGAAGTAATAAACGTATAAACCTTTCAAACCCAAAACCGGCATAAAAAAATTCGCGGCTGACAAAAGAAAACCGATCATCACAATCATCTTCACAACCTTTTCCGGTAAATACGTCCAACCGATCATTAAGGAAGTCAACGGGAAGTTGGAGGCTGGAATAAAAAAGATCAATAACACGCCTAATGATTCCAAAAAGACTGTAAATAAGACTACAGCAATGATTAAACTCAAGAGACCTTTCCCTTGCATCCGCTCAGGACCTTCGGCATTTCCTCCGGACGGCGTCCATTCCGACCCAAAGGCAATCTGCCGTAACCTCCGGCTCTTCGGATAGGCGGGGATGTTAAATATTTCTCCCTCTTTTAACCTTTGTTCTGTCTCCTGCCAAGAGTCCAAAACATACAAAGTTTCATGTTTTTTTAGATAAAGATTAAATAATTCTTCCCTCTCATCCACAGGAAGCGCTTCTTTGACCTTCAAAGGATCTGGGAGAGATGCCTCGTCCATCTTTGACAACGGAATCAAGAAATAATCCTTATATAAATTAACCCGCCCGCTGCTCATTCCCACTCCAAAACTTCTCGGGTGGGCATCCTTGACTGCGTACCCGATATTTCTCAAGTCTTCCTGCGCCAACCCAAAATCCATCAACACCCTTGCCTTCTCTTTCTTCTCCAACGCAGGATTATTTAAATAATGATCCAGAGGAATCATCTTCGCCCTGACATAGACATACCTTAAAATGATCCTGCCCTTGTCCCGGTCCATAAGGACGCTACGGGAGGCCCTCTGACTTAAAATTTCAACCAATTGAGGAGTCAACTCAGCAAGTTCAAATTCCAGATTCGAAAAAAGCATCACATCCGCAATGCGTCCGGATCGATCCATCTCGTGAATAAGCCTGTATTGGCCCGTTGCTCTTTCCTGCCCATCGATCACAACGGCATATTCATAAGGAAAATCTCCTTCAGAAGAAAATTCAATCATATATTCCCCAATCATTCCTGTTAAGGTTAATCGTTTCTTTGTCTTTTTCAAATGACGGCGCAGGGATTGGTGAATTTCAGTTTTGGTTAAATAGGATAATCCCATGGAAGCGAGAATAGCCGCCCGGCTCTTAGAGGGAACTAACTTTTTCAAAAAGTTTATTTTCTCGCGATAATATCTTAAACGAACGAAAAAGTTAGCGCGCGTCGAAGCCAAAAGGATTCCCGCCAAATCGCTCTCCCCCATCAGGACCGCATCCAGGATCATCCCTTTCGCGTTGTCTGAACCCTTCGGGGCGTTGATGCCTTCTCTTCGCTTAGGATTAAGCAGGGCAAAAGCTAACGGAACGACACGGCTGGAAGTCCGGAGGCCGCCGATTAAATACATTTCCTTATTGCGATAAAATGGATCGCGCATCATATCAAAAGAGATAATTCTTCCGGCGCCAAACATTTCCCGCAGGTTATGCCTGATACGCCCGGCCGCCAGGTCCACATCCCTTTCCAAGTCTTCATACCCGATTCCTTCTGAGTCCTGATCACGGAGGATTTCCTTAAGGACATCGCTTAAGATTTTTCCATTAACAGGGTATCTTTTATAAACCCTTCCCATATTAAAATTCATTAATCCTATCTCTCTAACTCCTTCATCGCCATATTCAACCGGAATTCCGGAAAAACGAAATACCCTGTGCATTACTGAAGAGAAGAACTGTAAGGCCGTGTCAATTTCATAACGGCGCTTCAACAGGGGAAGATAAACAGCCCTTATTTTCTCCCAATAGTTTCGATCATAAATCCTGTCCCCCATGAGAAGACTCAATTCCTCTACCAGACGGTCAACAGCCCTGCCGCGCAGATTATTCCTGCGCAACGAAGCAACATCCTGGGCGCTCCAGCTCTGGCTTGCGTATCTTCCCGGGGCATGATCAGTAATGGAATTAAATTCCTGCCATGATTGATCAAAGGCGGCCTTGATTGATTCTGCAATCTGGCGAATCTTCTGTTTTTCATCGGCCTTTTTTGTTATCCCTTCTTTATGCTCTAATATCTCCTCAGCCGTCTTAAGTTCAAACCATTCAGGGATAACCAATGAACAACTGGACAATCGGCATTCCCATGCTGATGTCATTGAGATGGTTTGATCCTGGACATCTGGCCGCTCCGAGACTGGAAAATCGCTTGGCTCAATAGAGGAAACTGTAAAATGCAGGCCACCATAGAAACTTTCCGCCGGCTGATTATCATCTGTCCGACGGTAATAACCTTTAAGGGCCGCGGCTCCTCTCTGCTTTAAATATTGAACAACGTGCGCCACAAAGGCCTGTTCGATGGTCCTGCCCAACACCCGGCAGCTCAAACACAACGAATTGATCACCCAGGTATCTTCGTTGACCTTATAGAGAATCATCAGCCCCACAATACCATCATTGCCAAATTGGTCACAACTCTCTAAGGTAAAAATCTCAAAACGGCTGTCGTTGAGGAACGCCAAAACTTCCCATTCGTTGTATCGTATCGTGGTGAGGTTAAATTGATTAGTCCTGTGCAGGATTTGGGCAAGGCGCGAGACAAAAGGCTGGTTTTCTTTTCCCCGGCGGATAATAAGCTTCATCTGTAAAGACCGGTAAAAATCTTCCATGCTGGAATATTGTCGCTGGGTTTCGTCTCTTGCTCTCTGCATATGATACAATTCTGTCCTGCGACGGTCTTCTTCGGTGACATCGGCTGGATTAACAATATTAAGTCCGCTTAAAAAGGCAGCATATTGACTTGGGTCCTGGGACAGGTCAGGGGTCATCACTTGGGGAAGCAGTCCTCTGACAAGCGCTCTTTGATGGGGATCATCATCCAAGAACATAAAATTTTCCAGCCCCAAGTTCAACTCCGCGGCGATTTCTTTTAAGTTTGACGCTTTATCCTGCCAGTTGATGCGCATCGCCACAAAATCTTCTCTTTTTAAAACCATGGAAGGATGATCAAACGCCCCTTGCCTGTCTTTTGTTCCTAAGACGGCCTCGGGATTATTCTTGCTATTGATGGCTAACAGGACCCCTAAGCCTTTTAACCCTAAAAGGGCTTCTTGAAAATCCTTAAAGAATTTCCCCTGGCCCGTTTCTCCCAATTGTATCCCCTGCAGGAGATCTTCTCCGATGACGCCGCCCCAGAGAACACCATCCAAATCAAGGACAATGACCTTAATTTTAGATCGGGATTTTCTGCCAAACCTCTGCGATAAATACTGGGAAAGTTTCTCCACGGTATCCACGGATTCAGGCAATGGGCTGCTGCTTAATTCATCAGCCCAATAGTGCACAAAGCCTGTTAGTTCAACAGCCGTTGAAAACATTGAATGATAAATTGAAAAAACAGAATGTGAAATCGCATTAACCTCAACTCCTACAGTATAAATTTTTTCTGTCTCTTGATCACGGACGTGGAATCTAAAAACACTTTTACCCCCACCTGTAACACTTAAAAATTTTAATTCTATGAATAGTGCCTCAAGAAACGCTTCTGGTGTTTTTAATTTATCGGCCATGCTGGGAAAATCATGGATCAGTTGGGATTCATCTGTACCAAAAACCTCATCACCGATTTGCCTTATTTGATGAACTATCCCGTTAATCTCTCTCAAGAAAGCACGCAATTTTTCATTATTACTAATACCTAAAATTACTACCGTTTCCATCATCTTAGCGATAAAAAGTCCTAAGTCCATATGGTCCTCAATCCAATCCCTGATCATATAAGAGTCGGGATCATTTCTGTCATTTGCAAAATCACAACTACCACTGTATTTATTAGCCGTATCCCAAATACCATAAATGGGAGTATCAATAGTGCGGATATATAATCCTTCGCTAAAAATTTCGTAATAAAAGCTAAAACGCCCCTTGGGAGATAATTTTCTTATTAAGGCAGGAATAGCACTTTGGACCACCTCCAAGGGATCGATCCCCTTCGCTAATAATTTGCTTAAAAAATCGATGGTCGCCTGCCATCCTCCTGGGTTTCCCGCAAACAAGGCCTTGACAGATTTTAGGGCCTTGATAAATTCTTTTTGATCTTTTTCTTTTTCCTCTTCATTGCGCCAGCGCTGCCGCTTAGTCTCTTCGCGTTTCTTGACAATAGACGCTTCCGCTGCCGTTAACGAATCTTCTCTTGGGCCTCGTTCTTTTAATGATTTAAAATGTTGGGTAAGCTTTTTTATCCCAAACGCCGCCAAGACTAAAACAACGAACCCCATTCCCATCCACACCAGCGGATGCGACAAAAGATCGGTGATTAAAGTCCCTTCCTGACCCTGAGGTAACGAAAGATTTGTCTTCGCGTTTATCCCTGGCATGAGTAAAGCACTAAGCAGCGGTATCCGTCCGGCGCCGAAGCCTGGATCTTTCCTATCCGGTACTTCCGGTGAAGACTTCCAAACATTTTCTGAAATTAATGGCGTGAATCCGAATCCTTCAACCTGCGATGCCAATATCCGCTTTAATTGACCAATGGCCCTGTTCCTAATTTGCCGCACGCGTTCCCCCGTTATACGCATTCCCCGAGCTACTTCTTCTAAGGTCTTACCTTGTATCATTGTCCCAATAATAATCCGCCTCTCCCGGTCAGATAACCGCTGTAAACCTGCCTGTACTATCTCCTTCAATTCACGCCGCTCTAAAATCTCTCCGATTCCTTCTCCCGTGTCGGAGATTGTGGCCGCCGTTAAACCACTTTCTTCAGGTTCAACATCCACGGAATAACTTCGCGTGTTACTTTTAGCTAATAACAAAAGCACTCTCTTGGCATCAATGAGAGAGCCGTCCTTGGTCCGCCCCCCATTAACACTTAAGGCCCGCACAATTTCATCTATGGATACCCGCCGTCCCTTTTCCTCTTCTTCCTTAATAAATCTCTGAATCCGCCTTAAAAGCCTGTCTTCTTTATTCTTCAAGAAATGCATTCCGCCATTCTCCTGAATATATCCACGAAAATAAAATTTTAACGAGGCGCAAACATAACTGGAGAATTTCATGCATTTTCTCACCAGCATTTTATAATCAACATTATCAAATAGGTTTAACCATACTACTCGATAACCTTCTTGAATAAGGTCTGTTATGTCTAGCCCCGTCTGATTAAATTGAAGAGTCCTAGATGCTAACTTGATCACCAGTGGTTGGACAGAAACAAATAAGTGTTCTTTGGCCATTATGGCTTTATCTGCTAAGCGACTTTTTTCATCCTCATCTTTGGCATCCCGCCACATGACATAATCTTTAACCAAGGCATTTTGGGTAGCAAGATCGAAGGCGTTATTAACAATGCGTCCTTTCTCTCCCGCCTGTTCCCGTTCCTGATTTACCTGGGCGATCTTCTGAGCCAATTGGTCACGATAAAACTCATTGTCCCTCATTATCCGCCCAGGGTGCCTTCCTCTCATATATAAAATACCCGCCCAAACCAAAACAATAATCACCGCTATCCCTCCCAAAGCATAGCCCCTGTCTGCCATTGGCACCACCCCCAATGGTCCAATTCCTAAACCTGAAAAATCAAAGACTGACGCCATTGCCACCTCACCGCTGGATTGGGCCGTCCCCCACCCAAAAGAATAAAAAATTTCTCGCAGCATCAACGCGGCAAAAATGATGGGCCCCGTTGCCGGTGAAGGCCCAGGAGGGTTCCGTCTTATTTCTTGGCTGATTCGGCCATAAAATATTTCTTCCACCATCACCTGCGCCCTATTAAAGGCAGTGGGATCAAATTCTTGTGTGCCTGCTTTTTCACCTTGGTTACGGATTGCCCAATAAACCTTAGCGACATAGGCCTCAGCCAACGTGCCTATCTCATGACTCTCTTTCTCATCGCGGCCCGGATGACCGATCTTCTTAGCTAAAGATTGATTATTAACCATTCTCTGATATTTTGCCGATAAGGAAACGCCTGGCTTCGAATTTTTATGTATTTTCCAAAGTCTTATGGCTGCGGCAAGATTCAATAAGGCATCCCCCAGCCATCCCTCTCGCCCCGTGACCCTTTCCTCTAAAACTATTGAGAACAAAGACTGCGTCAAGGAATGCAATGACCGGGCAACATAATTATTATAACGGTACGGCTGATGATTATTTTCTATAGCCTCAACTTGGCGTTCGATATCGCTTCTAAGATGCGTTAGATAGCGATTAAGAATTTTCTGGCCGCCTTCAAGTTCATCTTGCTGTACAAGGAACCCTAAAAATAAACAAGTTGCGTCATAGGGGATCTCCGACATAGGAATGGGTATTATTTCGCTAATTCTTTTATTGTAAACCTTCAGACTACCGGCAAATTCTATAGCTTGGGATAATTCCCTAATTTCAAAGTTAGGAAACATCAAATAAATCCCATGCATAAGCAATGATCGAAAGGCGTGATGCCCCAGGAATAACAAGACTTCCTTTTGTCTTTCCTCATCTTGGCTTAACGGCGCGCGGGAAGGGGATAACAGCCTGCGCACAAGTTCATTTTTGCCTCCCGTGAATTGAACACCCGTTAAATTCTCCAGAATTTGAAATGTATCAAGCTTTGAACTTCCCCCCAAGGGCCTCTCGGGAATTATGGCCAGCGGCTCAATCCCTGATTGAGGGGGCATTCGAGATAACTTTTCCTGCTCCGGGAGATTTTTTGCCATCCAATCAACGATGGATTGGTATTCTTCTAAATATTCCCTTTGTTCGATAGGGAATCCTGTTTCCAATTTTTCTAAAAGTAAATCAATCTCGTGCCGCAGACCAAAAATACCGCCGAGCTCGTGGAGAACGAGTTGACGTAAACGCATCGAATTTAAGACAGTTTGAAATTCCGGGTGGACGATGATCCAGCCATCGTGATTGAAGGCGTGAAGGTTAATCCCGTGCGAGCGAAGTTCATTAAATAATCTTTTTGGCCCGGCGCGGATGTGTTGGGCGTCACGCAACTTTTCTAATAAATCAACCAGCTCATCAAAGCCGGCATCGCGCAGTCGATTGATGACCATTTCAATTTCCTGCTTGCGGATTTTCGAATAGTCACCAAAATCTTTTAATTGCGCTGCAAAAATCCTTCGCGCGATTTTTTTCTGTTTTGGCGTCAAGGGCTCGCCGGATTCCGTGGCGGTTGGATCAGGGCTTAGGGGACTGTCCAACTTGCCTATTAATTTTCCTCTTCCTTCCCTTTTAATAACCCTCCCAATATTTGTTAAAGAGAACTTAGATTGGTTAGATCTCTCAATCCCATCTAGAAAATCTCTGAAACTTAATTTAAGTGCCGCATTAACATCATGAATTAAATAAATTCCTGTCTTCTTGCGTTCGGATCGTTTAATTTCTCTATCGGACACTATTTTAAAACCAGGAAAGACAAGATGCCGATCAGCATATTGATCAAAAAAAGTGCTTCCCGTTTTGAATGTTGGTTCGACCACATAGCGGCTGCCTTTCCTAAGAAGTGATCTTAGAATATTACGTAGTTGAAGATAGGCTTGTAAGCCTATAATCCAATCACCCGTTAAACCAATTCTACCCTCACTAGCAGCGCAATTAACATAACTGACATGACGATGAAAGACATAATCCGCCCTTTTGCCTTGGCCAATCGTGTCTCGATTTTTTTCAAGTTGATCTAAGTCAAATGTATTCCCCTGGGTAATTTCGATAGAAACATTAAGGCCTTTTTGTTGAATCTCTTTTAACTTTTCGAATATCGCTTCAGCTTCTGCGAAATTCTTCGGACCGATCTTATCAAGATAGGCCTCACCATCTCGCCAGTAACTATCAATCCAGGACTCTAAATTCTCCTTTTGACCCTTGAAAATATTGCGGGCAATATCATAGGCAGGTTTCGTAAACGCAATGGAGCTTTCCCTAAGATCTATACCGATGAATCTTATTGACCAATCTGCCAATTCAGTCACAGCGATAGTTTCCATGAGTTGATCACCTAGCGCAGTAAGGATCTGAAAAGACTCATGAGGATAGGTACTTAACCCAATCACATAAACAATCAATTCTTTTTCCTTAGACTTTGCCTTTATCAAAGAACGCATATCACTTCGCAGCACCGAAAGCTGTTGCTGACCTTGGTAGCCTCCAAATCCAAATTCAAGCTGACCAGATATTCTCATCTCTCGAACTTTTTGTTTAACTTGATCGGCTGAGCTACCCATGCTATTTAATTCTTCCATCACTGCGTTTTCGATACGGATATTCCCCTCCTGATAATTCACCATCAATTCCTTTGCTGCTTCTACAGCTTTTTCTTTTCCTGCTGGAAAACCAGGGACAGACACTATTTTTCTATGCCGCGTGCGCCAAATACCGATAATAACAACCACCAACACCGTCGCAACTGATGCACCCACCACCCACGGCCAGTTGGTGGAGAGCCACGCCATAAGCGCCTCCCATGCCGAAGGATCGGCGACCGCAAGGGAAGATTCTCGCCCGCGGGCGAGAATCTTCCTTAAAGCCTCTTGCGCTTGAACTCCGCCAGCCAATAGCCCAGCCGTGAGCGCCACCAAAAAGCCCAACGCTCCCTTCCCATTAAAAGGTGTTCTCTCTTTGTCCTTCCCAGAAATCTGAAGTTTAAGGACTTCAACCTTGCCGGGATGGAAATCAGGACCAAACATTCTTTTCCCGTGCCGGGCCCGCCAAGCGCGCCAGAGGATAATCGTCAACAGACTCACCGCGAAAACGATCGCGCCACATGCTTCCCACGGCATCCCTAACCAGCCCGTTTCGGCAGTAGATCTTAGCAGAGCATGATCATTCCCATAATCCATATTGACACCTCCCGCCAAGAACGTTACACTTGAAACAGAAATAGGAGATCGTCGATGATTAAAATTATAGGAATTTATGAAAAAGGTATTATCCGGCCGCTCAAAAAATTGCCCTTGCGAAACCATCAAAAAATCGAAATCGTCATTGAGAATTCCAACAGCCCTGTCAGATTGACCAAAGCTATCATTCATGTCCGAAACAAAATTGGCAGGCTCATCGCCGAATCTCCCCAGCTCAGCCCCTTCGGAGGTTAAATGCTTTCCAATGTCCCCGCCGGAGAGCGTCTGTTTATCGATTCCAACATCTTTATCTATCATTTTCTTGGGATGAACGACTCTTGCTCGGAATTTCTTTCGCGCGGGGAAAGTAAGGAGGTTACCTGTTTTACATTGATGACTGTTCTTACCGAAATTGGGCATCGTTTGATGATTGCCGAGGCTATCGAAACCTTCCATCTCTCGCCGCGCAAGGCGGTCAGATACCTGAAGAGTCATCCCGAATCGGTTCGGCAGTTTATTCGATGCCATCGAGCGGTTGCTTCCATTCCCAAAATGAACATCACTATCTGGAATTTGCCAAAAACCATTTTTTCGTCTGCGCAAAAACTGAGTAGAGAATATGGTCTTTTGACCAATGACGCCATCAATCTTTCTTTGGTAAGGAAACACAGGATCGGCAATATTGCCACCAATGATTCTGATTTTGTCCGGGTCAAAGATATTAAAATTTGGAAACCTTAAGGACCCTCTTCCCCGACTCATTTCAAAATAATCCTTCAAACCCAGCAATCCTTTGTCATTTAAACCCGAATTTTTGCTCGCACAGTTTTGTGCACAATTTGTGTGTGCGTACAAAATCCGGGATAAATGGAATCTATTTTCGGATGTCCCTGTTGCTCTTCCTGTCAAGGGACGACCCTGCGGGGTCGTCCCTTGACCGTCTAAAAATGTCTCTAATGCCGCGCTTTCCATCAATAAACGCTGCACTACGGAAAGGATTTGCAATTGAACCTTTTGAGCCTGTCCTATGGCCAGAGATAAAGGACTAACCTCAGCGTTGATATCTGTAAGAGTTTCTGATAAATCTCTGAGTATAGTTTGATATTTTTCGCGCAGTGCAATAACCTGCCGGCGGTTTTTAGGAAAATTTTCCGAAAGCATTTGTTTCACTTCACGCGTAACCATTTCATAAGACCGGGATATTGTTAATAATTTTTCCAACCATTTTTTCTCTGGTTCTAATACGCTGGAAAGTTCCTCATCCAATCTAAAAAGTTTATTCCTTAAATAATTTATATCTAATCTAATATCCAATGGCCCACCGTGCCTGAGTAACGCCACTGCCAAAACCAAATCATCCCATAATAATTTATTCTTTCGTTTGTTTAACCAAGCCCATCCCAACGCCCCGACGATAATGGCAATCACACTAATCAAAGCGGCCGCCACCCAAAACCACAGTGATGTCTCCGCCGCAGCGCTGGCTGTTTGTGCGGCCGTGTTGGTCAGATCAAAATTAAACCATCCTACACCTCCGATGTGTAGGATGGTTTGCGAATCTGGTGCCGGCACGCCTACTCCCATCGGCAGGGCAGAAAGAAAAATCGTAGAGATTCCTCTAATCCTTGCTTGATTTCCTCTCTCAGATGTGTTATTTTTTAAACGAGGAGGAAACCCAAAATGGTCCTGAGAAATTATATTAATTCCGATCCTGCTGTCTGCGGGGGCGACCCCGTCTTTAAAGATACGAGAATCCCCATCCATATCGTCCTGGATCTTATCGAGGGCGGGATGAGTAGCGATGAAATCACCCGGCGGTATTACCCTCAGCTTTCCCCCGAGGCGATCAAAGCGGCTCTCCACTACGCCAGCGAAATGATCAAGCGAAGCGAATTCATCCCCTTCAATCCTATCGAGGCGTAAATTGGAATTTGTCATCGATGAGAATATTCCTGTTGAATTAATCCCTTGGCTCAACGAACGCGGCCACCGCACTTTTCCCGTAGCCAAGGGAATGGCTGACGAAAATATCGCTGTCATGGCTAAAGAACGAAAGGCTATTCTTCTGACGCAGGACAGACACTTTGCCAATACCTTACGATTTCCTCCCCACCACTTCCATGGCTTCATTAGAATTAAAATCCACCCTTCATATATTGAAGACATCACAGATTCTTTAACAAAACTTTTCGAGAAATTTCCTGATCCAGGAGATTTTAAGGAAAAACTTATAATTCTCGGCAAAGAAGGATTTTTTAAACTTAAAGAATGATTTTGGTTAAATGGGAAATATTTTGATTTAGTAAAAAATAATACCGTCATCAATATAACGACTGCCAATCCTCCTATCCCGGATAAAGACCAATCAATATTGGCCAAATCAAAATTAAATTTTTCTGCGGTACCCGCCGCCTCTCCCGCCATTCCCACCGCCGGCACACCCGTCCCTACCGGCAGGGCGAACATGGCCAAACCAGCCAGACTGGCTGAGTCGTCCCCGTTCCGATGTGATTGCCGCGCCTGCCTGACTTGTCCGTCGGTGGACACAGCCTGACCCGTGTCCGCATGGCGACTGTCACCTTTGTCGATAAGATTTTGGAAGGCTTCTTGCTTCAATTTAAAAATTTCTTCATAAGAAAGAGCAAGAACCTCCATTAAACCAGGGACATCTTCTCCATAAGAAACTTTTAAAATATCCCACGAGCGGGTAGCAAATGATGTTCTATCTTGTTCCACTTTCCTAAAATTCCCAAAGTCCCCCACGAGAATGACCTTCACGCGGCCGTCTTGGACATAAAGCCGAAAATTCCCTAAATGATGGTCAAAGGAAATCTTCCACCCGTCAGTGTTGTTCCCCGCGTATCCTAAGACATGGGTTGCCATAACCGCTTCAAACACCTGCAAAGCAATTTGAGAATTCAAGGATGCTCTGGATATATTTAACTGCCGGGCTAAAGAGTCCAACATCTCCGGGGTCATGTTTTCTAACCGCTTGCCGTCATGTTTATACTCAAAGGCCATAACGCGTAAGGGGGTTTCTCGATCAAAATAAAATTTTTCACTATAAAGTTCATATTCACCGTCTGAAAACTCTTTATCAAAGAGCGGCCTAACCGTGTATTCTTTTTCTGGAGAATATGCCAACAATTCCAGCGCCACCGTCCTGCGCATTTGGACGTCGATTTCACGACGGGACTTCCTCTTTCCAGGGATTAAAATCTCAAAAGCAAACCTGAGATTGCCTTGTTCATCTTTGCTAAAAATCAAATGACGACGGAAAGATTCCGTAATCGGTGTGATATATAGGTTGGGCCCAATTTCAAAATAAATCTTTTCTTCCAGGGCGTATTGCAGCGGCGCTCGCGGATCGTTTTTGTTGATTTCATAATCGTAAGTATTTCTTAACTCTGTGGAGCGTTTTAAAAAAGCCCGGAATTTTTTTTCATCCTCAACAATACTCTCCCATGCCTGTTGAGGAGTCAAGGGACGACCCTTCGGGTCGCCACTTGCCCGTGGCATGACCACGGGCAAGTACTGCATCAATCCACGGGCAGAGCCCGTGGCATCTGATGCTGTATCGACCTGCTGGAAGATCCACAGATCCCCTTCCCTCACCTGCGGTTTTTCAGTTATCTGCGGCGGAGCGCGTGGGCCAGCAGAGCCGGGGCTATGTGTCATAAAAACTGCCGCGGCTATAACCGCCAAAAACACGATTGACCAAAAATGCGAAGAACCGACCGCATCTTCCGCCAACCATCTAAATCCCGCCACTGCACCCATGGCGTTTGACGAACCAACCCCTCTCTTTAGAGACTTGGTCAGATTATTGAAATTAACTCCTCTCCCCCATTTTTTGGGGGAGAGGGAGGGATGAGGGGGCAATGAAAATTGATAAGGTAACCTGTTAATTCCCCTCACCTCAGTCC
>CAYHTV010000032.1:0-17737 GCA_964359575.1 uncultured Planctomycetales bacterium | reverse complement strand
TTTTGTTAATGAGTTTTCAAAATAGGTTCGCACTACGTTTAATAACTGCGACCAACTTTGATATTCTCTCTGAAGGGTGAGGCACTATTAAAAAAGTAAGTCCTTTTACATAAATAAATTCATCCCATGGGCACGATATCCAATATCCGCCGAATATCCGCCGATATCCGAAAATCCTTCTACACGGCCTTAAAGAAATGTGATATATTATATTTTCATTTTCATGATCTGCGGCACACATTTGCACGTCAATTAATGATGTCCGTGGTCGATATTATTACTGTCCGGGAGTTGTTAGGACATCAGAGGAATAATCCGCTAAAAAAGATCTACTTGCCCAGTTGGATTGGAAATAATATGGACACTTTTTGAACACCAAACGATTTTTAAGGAGACCCTATGCAGAATCATACGCCACCGCCCTCGCAGTCCCCAGAACCGCCGCCAGAGCGCCGGCAGTACCTGCGGGTGAAAAAAAATTTCATCCTCACATATTACTTAGAGACAGAGCCAGCGGTCAAGTATAAAGTCACCCAGCTAAAAAATATCAGCAAGGGCGGGATGTGCTTTATCACATCCCAAAAATACGCTCCGATGACTAAATTAATTGTCGAATTAAAAACGCCCTATCTTGTTGATATAACTCACTTAGAGGGGACCGTTTTGGAGTCGCACGAGAAGATTCCCAATATTATTTACGAGACGCGGCTGCAATTTGAAAATCTGTCGTCGCAGGCCCAGTTTCTGATTGACAAACTTGAAGAACTCTTTAGAAAAGGCATTGGGAACAGCAATGAATAAACTTACTTTAGGATTGATTGGTTACGGCAACGTCGGATCCGGGGTTGTAAAATTCCTGCAAACCCGTAGGGAATTTATTAAATATAAATTCAATTTGGAATTTCATATCAAGGCGATTGCCGACCGCAGCATTCATACGAAAAAGTTCAGCGGATTGGATAAAACCCGCTTGACCACGAACCCGCAGGAACTCCTCACGGATCCGGAAATCGATGTCATCGTTGAGCTTATCGGCGGCCTTAATCCCGCCCGGGAAATTGTGGAAAATGCTTTAAAAGAAGGCAAGCACGTTGTCACAGCCAATAAGGAACTCTTGGCGAATTTCGGCAAGGAACTTTTTATGCTCGCGCAGAAAGCCAACCGCAGCATTTATTTTGAATCCGCGGTCGGTGCGGGTATTCCCACGATTAAAACGATTTCCGAAGGTGTCGCGGGAAACAAATTCAACCGTGTTTATGGGATCATCAACGGGACGTGCAATTTCATTTTAAGCGAAATGACCAAGAACCACTGCTCTTTTAAGCAGGCGCTGGAAGAAGCTCAGCACCGAGGATTTGCGGAAAGCAATCCCGCGCTGGATATCTCCGGCATGGATTCCGCCCATAAACTCACGATATTGGTCTTCTTGGCGCTGGGAAAATTTATCAAAATCGAGGATGTCTATGTGGAAGGGATTACTCATATTTCGCATACCGATATCGAGCATGCAGAAAGCCTCAATTTAACGATCAAGCTGCTGGCCATTGCCAAAAAAGATCCCAACAAACAGATTGAAGCCCGGGTTCATCCAACACTCATTACTAAAGATCACCCCTTTGCTTCCATCAACGGAATTGACAATGCGATCTTTTTGGATACGTATCCGCTAGGGGATATTTTGGTTTCGGGACAGGGAGCGGGCCAGATGACAGCGGCTTCAGGGGTGGTGAGCGACTTGATCAAATTAGCGTCCATGGGGAAAGGCCATCCGCCGATTCTCTCCAATATCATTTATGAAAATCCGAATGTGACGATCAAAAAGATCGATGACATCCGTACGAAATTTTACTTGCGTTTTATGGCCTCGGATAAGCCCGGTGTTTTGTCCAAAATTACCGGCATTCTGGGGGATCACGGCATTGGTATCGATTCGGTGACGCAAAAGACACGCGACACCTCCATCGTCCCGGTTGTTATGCTGACGGATTTTGCCCCAGAAAAAATGGTCCGCCTTGCCCTGGATAAAATCCATAAACTTCCCATCGTCAATAGCAAGCCCGTTGCGATCCGAATGGAGAAACTGTAATGGCCTGGCAGGGAATAATTGAACATTATCGGGACTTTTTGCCAGTCACCGATAAGACGCCGATTGTTTCGCTCAATGAAGGAAACACGCCGCTCATCCACTCCCGGCCGTTGAGTACTCAGATCGGATTGGATGTGTATTTAAAATATGAGGGGCTTAATCCAACGGGGTCTTTTAAAGACCGCGGGATGACCATGGCGATTTCAAAGGCAAAAGAGGCGCTCTCACGGGCTGTCATGTGCGCCTCGACCGGTAATACTTCGGCCGCGGCCGCGGCCTACGCAGCCCGCGCCGGCATGCAATGCTTTGTTCTCATTCCGGATGGGAATATCGCGTTAGGAAAACTCGCGCAGGCCATGATTCACAATGCGCAAGTCTTGGCCATTAGAGGAAATTTTGATGAGGCGCTGACGCTGGTTAAAAAAATTACCGAGAAACATCCGGTTACTTTAGTAAATTCGATTAATCCATTTCGTATCGAAGGACAGAAAACCGCGGCCTTTGAAATTTGTGATTTTTTAAAAGAGGCGCCGGATTACCACGCCATTCCCGTTGGCAATGCCGGTAACATCACCGCTTACTGGAAGGGTTATACCGAATATAAAAATTCCGGCCGTACCAAAAAATTGCCCAAAATGCTTGGCTTTCAGGCCGCTGGCGCCGCGCCCATTGTGCATAAAAAAATTGTGGATAACCCGGAGACCATCGCGACCGCTATCCGTATTGGAAATCCAGCGAGCTGGCAGCAGGCAGAGAAAGCCCGCGACGAATCACACGGGGTGATTGAGGCGGTCACTGATGAGCAAATCCTAAAGGCCTATAAAATTTTAGCCGCCGAAGGGATTTTCGTGGAGCCGGCCTCAGCGGCATCGGTGGCGGGGATTTTACAATTGGCAGAAAACGGATATTTTAGAAAAACTAGCGGAAAGATCGTCTGCACACTCACCGGCCACGGCCTCAAGGATCCCAATATCGCGATCAAAAATGTTAGCCAGCCTATTGTGCTTGATCCAAAACTTGATCTCATCCTTAAGCAAATCGGTCTTTAAAATATTTTAGTAATGAAATCTTTGAAAAATAAAAAAATCCTTATCACCTGCGGTCCGACTTGGGTTTCCCTTGATGCCGTGCGGGTGATGAGCAATCAATCGTCCGGCGAACTTGGGCACATTTTAGCCATGGATTGCCAAAAGGCGGGGGCGGAGGTCACACTTCTCGAAGGGCCGGTGCAGAACCCTTTGAAAGCCGGGGGCATAAAGGTTGTCAAATTTGTATTCTTTGAGGAATTGGCACAGCTGCTCAAAAGGGAATTGCGCAAAAAATATGATGTGCTGATTCATGCTGCGGCGGTTGCCGATTATCGGCCGGCAAAAGTATTTCCCGGGAAGATTGATTCTGCCGCGCCGCAATTGAACTTAAAATTTATTCGAACTCCCAAACTCATTAACACCGTTAAAAAAATCGCCCCGAAAATTTTCTTAATCGGATTTAAACTGGAACCAAAAGTTGGCAAACATAATTTTAAAAAAATAACTAAAAAATTGTTTAATGAAGCCCGCTGCGATCTTGCCGTAGCCAACAGTTCAAATAAACGAAAGTATTCAGGATATCTTGTCGATTGTGAGCGGCGTGTATTGGCTCACGCGGCCAGCCGGCAAAAACTTTCACAAAATCTCATCACAATAATAAAAGAGAAAATATGAAATACATCATCATAGTGCCGGATGGCATGGCGGATTATCCTATCAAGGAACTGGGTGACAAAACGCCGCTCGAGGCCGCCCATCGGACGAATATGGATTACCTGGCCCAGCAGGGAATGACTGGTTTACTGCAGACGATTCCTAATGGAATGAGCCCTGGATCCGATATCGGCAATCTCGCTCTCTTAGGATACAATCCGAAAGAATATTATAGCGGCCGCGCACCTTTGGAAGCCGCCAACTTGAACGTACTGCTTGCGGATGATGAAATCGCCTTCCGCTGCAATTTAGTAACCATTTCCGATCATAAAATGGAGGATTACAGCGCTGGGCACATTGGCACGAAAGAGGCGGGCATTCTCATCGCGGAATTAAATAAAGAACTGGCCTCGGATGAGGTGCGCTTTTATGCGGGAAAAAGCTACCGCCATCTTTTAGTTTTAAAATCCCGTAAAATCGAAAATTTAAAAAAATTAAGATCCACGCCGCCCCATGATATTTTAGGGAAGGATATTCGCCCCTTTCTTCCGGAAGGAATGGATGCGGTTGCGATCTTGCGGTTGATGGAAAAATCAAAAGAAATTCTTTCGAACCACCCGATCAACCAAGTCCGCCTTGACCTCAAAGAAAATCCGGCTAACATGATTTGGCTATGGGGACAAGGCGTGCGGCCGCAGCTGCCGCAATTCACCAAAAAATATAACCTGAAAGGCGCTATCATTTCCGCGGTCGATCTGGTCAATGGCATTGGCCGTTTAGCCGGTTTAGAGGTCATCACCGTGCCCGGAGCCACCGGTTATTATGACACCAATTACCGAGGGAAAGCTGAATACGCCTTGCAGTCATTAAAAAATAACGACTTTGTTTATATCCATATCGAGGCGCCCGATGAGGCCGGCCACAACGGAGATGTAAAAAATAAAATTGCCAGTATCGAAAATGTCGACCGCGAAATTGCCGGAACGATTCTAAACTATTTCAACAAAGAAGACGCTTTCCGCATCTTGATTGCGCCGGATCATCCAACACCGGTCTCGCTGCGCACGCATTCCAGCGAGCCTGTCCCATTTTTACTTTTCGGCAAAGGAATCCGGCCGGATGGTTCGCAATGCTACCACGAATCCGCGGCCAAAGAAAAGGGACTGCGGTTCACAAGCGGTGAAGAGATTATGGAATTTTTCATCAAAAAATTTCTTTAGAAAAAGCAGCCCGGGCAAAACTTAATATTGCACATAGAACAATTTTTACTTATTATTGTACTTGCAGCCATGAAGAAACAGTGAAAAGGATCGTGCATGTCTCAAGAATTGATCGTCCAAAAATACGGCGGCTCATCGGTAGCCAATTTAGAAAGAATACAAAATGTCGCCCAGCGGATTGTCGCCGCTAAAACAAGCAAAAATAATATTGTCGTAGTTGTATCGGCGCTGGGGGATACGACCGATGAGCTCGAAGCGATGGCCTTGAAGCTCAATGAAGAACCGCCAGTACGGGAAATGGACATGCTCATGTCAACGGGTGAGCAGATTTCTTGCGCGCTCATGGCGATCGCGATTAAGGCCCTAGGGCATGAGGCGATTTCATTCACCGGCGCGCAGGTGGGAATCAAAACCGATCAGTCACACACGAAAGCGCGGATTCAAACGATTGAAGGAGGGCGGATTAAAAAGGCCATAGCCGATGGAAAAATTGTTATCGTCGCCGGCTATCAAGGCGTCACGCACGATAATGATATCACGACCTTAGGCCGTGGCGGATCGGATTTGACAGCCGTGGCCCTGGCTAAGGCGCTGAACGCGAATGTCTGTGAAATTTATACGGACGTGGAGGGAATTTACACCACCGATCCGCGCATCGATAAAGAAGCAAGAAAAATAAAAACCATCACGTTTGATGAAATGTTGGAAATGGCTTCGCTCGGCGCACAAGTGATGCAGGCGCGTTCGATCGAGGTCGCCAAAAGATTTAATATTCCCATACATGTTCGATCAAGTTTCTCAAAGGAGGAGGGGACCATGATTGTCAAAGACGATGAAAAATTAGAGGATATCTCAGTCCGCGGGATCACATGCAATAAATCAGAGGCCAAAATCACCATTTGCCAAGTGCCGGACCAGCCCGGTGTCGCCGCTAAAATCTTTACGGAGATTTCTAAAATTGGTGTCAGCGTGGATACGATTGTGCAAAATGTCAGCCACACGCGCCACACGGATATTTCGTTCACGGTTCCCAAAATTGATTTGACGAAAGCCCTGGCCACGGCCAAAAAAATTGCCCACAAAATTAAAGCCGGCGAAGTGCTGGAAGACCGCAACATCGCCCGCGTCTCGATTATCGGATCGGGCATGCGATCGCACACCGGTATCGCCGCGAAAATGTTTCAAACGCTAGCCGAAAACAAAGTTAACATTGAAATGATCACCACTTCCGAAATCAGCATTTCGTGTATTATCAATCAAGATCATTCGGATAAAGCGGTCAAGGCACTGCATAAAAGGTTTAACCTAGAAACGGTATAATTATGACGCAGCGCATTACTATCTACGATACAACTTTACGGGACGGTTCCCAAACCGAGGGTATCTCGTTTACCGTCAAGGACAAAATAAAAATCACTGAAAAATTGGACGATTTAGGTGTCCATTATATTGAAGGCGGGTGGCCGGGATCTAACCCCAAGGATAAAGAATTCTTCAAAATAATGAAGACGAAAAAATTGCACAATGCACTGTTGGCAGCCTTTGGATCCACGCGCCGGGCTAAAGTCAAACCTGCGGAAGATATCAACTTGCGCGAGCTCATCAACTCGCAGGCGCCCACGCTGACCATTTTCGGCAAAAGCTGGGATTTGCACGTGACGGATGTTATCAAGACGACTCTTGATGAAAATCTAGCGATGATTTATGACTCAGTGGCCTATTTAAAAAGTAAAAAACGCGAGGTCTTTTACGACGCTGAACATTTTTTTGATGGCTCTAAGCGCAATTTTGAATACGCCTTAAAATCTATCTCAGCCGCCCAAGATGCCGGGGCCGACTGCATTATCCTCTGTGACACCAACGGCGGAACCCTGCCGGAAGAAGTCCGTCAAATTGTTGGCGAAGTACGCGCCAAAATCAAAGCACCGATGGGAATCCACACGCATAACGATTTGGATATGGCTGTCGCCAACAGCCTGGCCGCTATCGAAATGGGCTGCACGCAAGTGCAGGGGACGTTTAACGGCCTGGGCGAACGCTGCGGCAACGCGGATTTGTGCACGATCATTGGCATCTTGCATACAAAAATGAACCGCAAATCCATTTCTGATGCCCAGGTTAAAAAATTAATGGAGACCTCCTATTTTTTGAGCGAAATCAGCAACTTTAAATTACCGGACAATCATCCCTTTGTCGGGCATTCTGCCTTTGCCCACAAAGGAGGCGTCCATATCGATGCGATGCTCAAAAATCCTTTGGCTTATGAACATGTTAATCCTGAGAGTGTCGGCAATCACCGCCGTTTTGTCACCTCAGAACTGGCAGGGAAGATGCCGATTATCCTCATGGCACAAAAAATGAATGTGGCATTGGATAAAAAATCCCCGCAAGCCAAAAAGCTTCTCCAAACCCTGCAAAAAAAAGAACACGACGGTTATCAATTTGAGGCGGCGGATGCCTCATTTGAATTATTCCTGAGCCGGGCATTTAAAAAGCATAAACCGTTTTTTAAATTAGAAGGCTTCAAAGTGGCAAGCGAAAAGCGGATTGATGGCAAGGTCTTCGCTGAAGCTTCTGTGCGCCTTAACGTTAATGGCCGCAAAGAATTCAGCGCTTCCGAGGGCGACGGCCCGGTGGATGCCTTAGATCGCGCTTTGCGTCAGGCCTTAACCAAATTTTATCCCAATTTAAAAGGCATGCACCTTTCGGATTATAAAGTGCGGGTCCTCGATACCCGCTCGGGAACCGCGGCTAAGGTGCGCGTCTTGATTGAATCGCAGGATGATACAGATTCTTGGACCACCGTTGGGGTTCATGAAAACATCATTGAAGCAAGCTGGGAAGCCCTGTTGGACAGCATCGAGTACAAGCTGTTGAAGGATTCGAAGAAGAAATAAGGGAGGAGTCCCTGAGGTTGTCCCTGAGGTCAGATGGATTGTTGTAAAAAATAGAAGATTATGTTATTCTTGAACTAGATGAGCGAGTGGGTTTAAGGAGGCAGGAAAAAATGAAAAGATATTTACTCGATGTCGTTGTTGAGAAAGATAAGGATGGTTATTTTGTTCACTGCCCTCTGATTCAGGGTTGTTACAGTCAAGGGGATACTTATGAAGAGGCATTGGAGAATATTAAAGATGCCATCAAATTGCATATAGAAGACTTAGCGGATTCCAAGCAACCTTTTCCTCACCCCGAAGCTATCAGTGTCACCACTTTAGAAATAACTGCATGAGCTCAAAATTACCCCGCCTTACTCCTACCCAAGCGATTCATATGATTGAAAAAATAGGATTCCGACTGGTTCGGCAATCCGGAAGTCACAAAATTTATAAGAACTTTCAAGGGATAAGAATTACGATCCCTTTTCACAAAGGAAAAATCCTTCACCCTAAAATCGTCAAGAGCATTATGAAAGATGCGCAGATTGATGCCGAGACTTTAAGGAATTTAGCCTCTTGAAGTGAGTCGAGAGGAAGTAGTAATGACAGAAATGCTAAACATAACCCCTACTTTTATTTTTTGTCTCGCCTTGCTCGAATTCATCATTGGGACGGGCGTGAAAACCGCACATTGTTCTTACGGATATCAATGTTTCGCTGAGAATTGCGACCCTTCGCCTCTGGTGGAGGGATACGACAATACTGAATTGCGAACTGGCCTTGAGTTATTTAAAAAGGGGGAATATTCGCAGGCCCTTGCCCAGTTTGATTCCTTCATTGCCGCGCACGAAAAAAAGGCGAAGGAAATGCAGAATTCCTTAACGCAATACGCGTGGATGACAAAGGAAGAAGTCATTTCGTATCGAGACCTCAATGATGTCGCGCTGGCCCTGGTCCTCAAGGGAGATGCCCTACAAAAACTTCTCCGAGGGGATGAGGCCCGGGCAGCCTATCAAAAAGTACACGATGAATATTATTATGGACAGTGCTGGTGCGCCTTGGGCGCCTTCGGCAAACCCGCCGAAGACGCCCAAGAGAGACTTGAGAAAATGAAGGTTGATACTTCTTCAAGTATAAACTGTGGGAAAATGGGGGGTAAAATTATTTTAAATCCTGGGGGTGGGGTAGAATGTCCTTTTGGAACAGAATATTTGGGAAGAATTTCCCTTGGAATTGAAGGCGCAATTTGTTGCAAATAATACTGTTTGTCACGAATTCCGGGAGGAATTCCGGAATTTGACAAAATTGAATTCGGGGGACGTGAATTCCGGGGACGCGTACCTCGACGAATTCGGGGACGCTGGACTTGCCCCGAATCGGCGGGAGAGAAAAAATTTTAAAGATGAAAAAGAAAATCTGCGTTCCCGCCATAATTTTTTGGTTAATCTTTCATCTCTTAGGCGTTACAAATATCCAGGGGGCAGAGACGTGCGGGATAGAAAATTGTCATGGCCTTGAGATCACCTGTGGGCCGAATGTCCCAGAGATGTGCCCCACCATTTATAAGCTTGGTGATTTTTGTCGAGAATATGTTCGCTGCCAGCTTTGGGATGGCCAGTGTCGTTTGATTAAAGACGAAAAATTCGATAGCTGCAAGCGGTGTGTTGAAGACTGCTTTAAAACGACGGACCCGGCGGACTCCATGAGAATACTCGATTGCGAAGCACTATGCCGAGAAATATAGTTCATGTCTGAACTTTCCCCCCTTGCCTGGGACACATGAAAAAAGTCTACACGGTTGTTTTGTTTGTCTCTTTCTTCTGCATTAGCCTCGAATTGTTTTACACCCGCCTGTTGAATTTAAAAACATGGAACCATGTGGTTTACCTGGTCATTCCGTTTGCTATGCTTGGGCTGGGCATTGGCGCAAACGTTCAACTCCTTTTTGAAA
Organism: uncultured Planctomycetales bacterium; assembly: GCA_964359575.1. GTDB lineage: Bacteria > Omnitrophota > Gorgyraeia > Zapsychrales > GWA2-47-8 > 2-02-FULL-48-11. Next base: position 7,919 of record CAYHTV010000032.1, on the reverse strand, counting down.
AATTTTTTAAGAAATTCCCTCAAGCCAAAATCATCGGCGTCTGCCTTTTGCTGACGGCTTTCTTCACCATATTTTCCACGCTAAGCTTATCGCGGATGCATATTGGGATTGAATATTTAAACCGTTTCTTTAAAGGGCCGTTGCCTTTTTTGCAATTGTCGGCGGCGTATTTTCTCATGATGCTGCCGTTTTCCATCATCGGGTTTGTGATCACACATATCTTTGCCAGCCACACCACGCGCGTTCCCAAACTTTATTTCGTCGATCTGCTGGGCGCGGGCCTCGGCGCATTTTTGTTTTTTCACCTGATAAATTTTTTGCAATTCCTTCATTCCATTCTTTTGTTATCCTTCGTCGCCGTGGGGCTGGCCGTGCGCTGGCTGTTTCCGCAGAAAAAGTTTCTGCTGGGGCTCACGGCTCTTCTTTCGGCGGCGGCACTGGTCGCGATTCCGGAACCCAAACTCTACGTCATGGATCACCACAAGGTGATTGAAGGAAAACCCGATTTCGTGGAAAGCCATCACTCCCAGGACATCCTTTCGTTCTGGCATCCTTTAGGCCAGACGAACGTCACGCAGTATCTCAGCAGGGAGGTCCAGGAAAAAATTTACGCAGTCTCCGTCGGCACCTTTGAGATTAATTTGGAGCCGCGGCCAGAATTTTCTTACGCCTCCACCAATTACCTAAGCGGGACACCGATTTATAAACTTAATAAGGCCGGCCTAGAGGAAGCGCATTCCCAGCTGAAATTATTCAGCCAGGCCTTTGAAGTCCCTTACCTATTGGTCAAAAATCCTCGGGTCCTCATTATTGGAACCGGCGGCGGGCGGGATATTTTTATGGCTGCGAGTCATAGCGCCAGAGAAATCGTCGGCGCGGAAATCAATCCAGGTATTTACCGCCTGATGGCGCCGGGGGGTGAGTTGTACGATTACTCCGGCCGGGTTTATACCGAGGGGGGCGCGAAAATTTATAATGTCGATGGGCGGCATCTGGTGAAAAAATATCCGCTGCAATCGTTCGATCTGATTGTTTTAAACGGTGTCGATACGTTTTCCGGTCTTTCGACCGGGGCTTATACGTATGCCGAAAGTTATCTCTACACCAAAGAGGCGTTTAAAGATTATCTAAAACTTCTCTCGGATAACGGCGTCATTCATATCAACCACGGCTTGGCCTCAACGACACCGCGGGAGACCTTGCGGCTGCAGGCGATTGCCTTGGCAGCTCTTCAGGAAATGGGGATGAAAATACCGTGGCAGCATATCATGATTGGAGCTCATCAGGGATGGTCGGTGAATCTCATCCGGAAAAGGCCTTTTACCCAGCCCGAAAGGGAAAAAATTGCGTCTTACTTTTTTGACCATGAGTCTGAGGTGATTTTTCCGACAGAGCAATTCCTCGAAACCGGTGTGCCGCTCACATTCTACGACGTGTACGTCCAATATTTTATGAAAAATTTCCAGCAGGAGTTTGTAAAAAATTATCCTTATGATATCTCGGTGGTCACCGATGATAAGCCATTTTTTTATAAATATTATAAACTGAGCGAATTTAATTTGCGCAATATCGGTCTTGACCGCCACAATGACACCGGTACGATTATTTTTCTGACCCAGTTTCTGATTTTGTTTCAAGCGATCTTTTTTATTCTCGTGTTTATCTTTTTGCCGCTTTTTTTCTTTAAAAGGCAAACACTCGACGGCCTGCCCCGGAGTTATTTAGTGCCGTTTCTTACCTATTTTAGTTGTTTGGGATTTGCTTATATGCTGCTGGAAATCGCCTTTATGCAGCGTTTTACTCTTTTCCTCGGAAGCCCGATACACTCCATTTCCACGACGTTAGCGGCTCTATTAATTTCTACGGGATTGGGGAGTCTGTTTTTATCCTCGCTCCAAAACGCATTCCCAGTGAGAAAAATTCTAATTGGAGGCGGACTCATTCTCACTTTAGCCCTGGGCCTGCTCATTTTTTCGGGGACTCATGTCTTGGAAATCTTTATGGCGGAACCGTTTTGGGTGCGCGTCCTGATAACGTGTCTCATCCTCCTGCCCATCGGAATATCTCTGGGCGTTTTTTTCCCCATCGGACTAAAAGTTTATGGAGCGCAGCATCCGGGAGCGGTGGCCTGGGCCTGGGGGATTAACAGCGGATTTAGCGTCGCCGGCTCGATTACCGCCATTATGGTTGCCCAGTTCTATGGTTTTTCTGTGGTCATGGGCGTAGCCGGTGCGTTATATTGGACAGCGATCGGTGTTTCGTATAAATTTTTTATAAAAAAATAACGGACATTGGGTTAATATTTTCTCAAAATAAATTTTTTTGTTATATAATCACACCTATGGCGGGACAGCTTGCTAAAGGCGCTACTCTAAATTCCGGTGATGAATTCCAGGGAATTCCGGTGAGACTGGATTTCTATCAAGAAAGGAGATTGTGCAAATGAGAATCCAAAAACATTTCGTGTTATGTATCCTATGCCATTTTGCCATGGCTCCCGCGATCTCCGCCGAAGAGGGACAAACCGACTATTACGATGTTATCTACGATGAACTTGCGAGTGAAGGCGACTGCGAAAATGGATGCTGTAAGGAATATTTTAAAAGCGGTCTGCTGGCCGTGGAAGGATGTTACAAGGATAGTTCTCCGTGGGAGGGAGTTTATCGACAATATGATGAAAATGGAACCTTGCTCATCGATGTGGTTTACAAGCAAGGCAAGCTCCTCAACAGGCAAGGGAAACCTTACAACGGTGTTTTCAAATCTTATTACGCCAATGGCAACCAGCTCAATGAAGCCAATTACAAAGACGGTTTGTTGGACGGGAAAGATCTCGCGTATTACCCGAATGGCACCCTGCAATCCGATGTCCTCTATAAGGAAGGGAAATTAGACGGCGTGACTAAAATGTATTTTGATAATGGCAAGCTGGAATATGAACAATTATGGGAGATGGAGAATTTGATAAGTTCTAAAAAGTACAACGAGAATGGAATGCTGGTAGATGAACAGTAGAAACATGAGCAGGGGAAAAGTTAAAACTTGACTATTCGACTTTACACTTGCCCCGCCCTGAAGGGCGGAGCAAGTCCACACACCGTAATCTATTCTGCTTCGCAGGAATACACTTCCGAGCAGAATAATTCCTTCGAAGCAAAAGAAATGGAACCCATTTCTTTTGCGGAGTAGAATAAATTATAATCATTTATGCCCAAACACCTAACTACCCCCAACACCTACACAACCCTCGTCGCCAAAATCGCCCGCGAGCTCTCGGACATTGAATTCTTCGTCAAACGCCGGGCGCTTAGCCAGGCTGTGGAGAAAATAAATCATGCCTGAACTTTCCCCCCGTTACAATTTCCGTGAGGTTGAGGACAAATGGCTCAAGGTTTGGGAAGAGCGGAATCTTTTCCACGCTGAGCCTGACCCGAAGAAAAAACCTTACACCATTGTCATCCCGCCACCGAATATCACGGGAATTCTGCACATGGGCCATGCCCTCAATAACACTTTGCAGGACATTATTATCCGCACCAAACGTATGCAGGGTTTTCAAACCCTCTGGATGCCAGGGACTGATCATGCCGGCATCGCTACCCAGAATGTCGTTGAAAAACAACTCGCGAAAGAAGGCAAGACCCGTCAGCAAACCGGCCGCGAAGAATTCCTGAAGCGGCTTTGGGAATGGAAAAATCAATACGGCGGCACAATTATCCACCAATTGAAAAAGTTAGGCTCATCCTGCGATTGGGAGCGCACCCGCTTTACCATGGACGATGCTTATTCCGAAGCGGTTCGGCACGCCTTTGTTTCCCTTTACAACAAAGGATTGATTTATCAAGGGCACTATATCATCAATTGGTGTCCACGCTGTCAAACCGCGCTTTCGGATGAAGAAGCGGAGCATCAAGAAACTCAAGGATCGTTGTATCATATCCGTTACCATTTTAAGGAAAATCCTAATGAATTTATTATTGTCGCTACTACCAGGCCCGAAACAATGCTGGGTGATACCGCGGTCGCGGTAAATCCCAGGGATAAACGTTACAAAAAATGGATTGGAAAAAAGCTGGTTCTGCCGATCCTTAATCGAGAAATCAGAATCATTGCGGATGAGTTTGTAGACCCTCAATTTGGTACTGGTGCGGTCAAGGTAACACCGGCCCATGACCCCAATGACTTTGCGATGGGGAAGCGGCATAATCTCGAATTTATTAACATTATGCATACGGATGCGAAATTAAACCAAAACGCCGGCGTTTTTGCCGGACTTGATCGTTTTATTGCCCGCGTCAAAGTTATTGAAACCCTTAAAGATAACAATTTATTAGAAAAAGTGGAGCAATATACCCATGCGGTTAGCCATTGTTACCGTTGCGATACGGTAGTTGAGCCATATTTATCAAAACAATGGTTTGTTAAAATGTCGCCTTTAGCGAAACCTGGCATTGCAGCCGTTAAAAAAAGGGAAATCAAATTTTACCCTAAACGTTGGACAAAAGTATATTTGAACTGGATGGAAAATATCCGGGATTGGTGCATTTCGCGGCAAATCTGGTGGGGGCACCGGATTCCGGTCTGGTATTGTGTGGGCGATGATCACTGTCAGTTAAAATGTAAAGATCCAATTGTTTCGTTGACCACTCCCACTGAGTGTCCGCACTGCCATTCCAAAAATCTTAAACAGGATGAGGATGTCCTGGACACTTGGTTTTCGTCCTGGTTGTGGCCGTTTGCCACCTTAGGCTGGCCTCAAAAAAATGAGGATTTAAAATATTTTTATCCCACATCATCTTTGTTTACCGCTTCGGAAATTATTTTCTTTTGGGTGGCACGCATGATCATGGCGGGGTATGAATTTATGGGCGATCGGCCATTCTCGGATGTTTATATCCACGGCACGGTGCGCGACACGCAAGGCCGTAAAATGTCAAAATCTTTAGGCAACGCCCTGGATCCCTTAGAAATCATCAAAGAATATGGCGCTGACGCCCTGCGCTTTAGCTTAATTATCAACTCCGGTCAAGATCTTTTTATCTCCAAGGAAAAATTCGAAATCGGCCGCAATTTTGCCAATAAAATTTGGAACGCCTCACGACTCATTCTCATGAATACTTCCAGCGGAATTGAAGCTGTCGATTTCAAAAGAGATGTCAAATATCAAAATCTCGCTTTGCCGTCTCAATGGATTATTTCGCGCTTTTATTCGACCCTTGAAGGCGTCGCGAAGGCCATCGAAAGCTACCGTTTCTCCGAAGCGGAAAATCTTATCTACGAATTCTTCTGGCATAATTTTTGTGATTGGTATTTAGAAATCAGCAAGGATCATTTTACCGATCCAGCGACTCAGCAAATCGCCCTTACAATTCTGAAGCAGTCTATTCAGATGCTGCACCCGTTTATGCCTTACGTTACGGAAGAATTGTGGGCCCGCCTGGAAACAAAGCAGGGCATCACCATTGCCCAATCTTCTTGGCCGAAGGTCCACAAAAAATTTATTAATTCCCGGGTGGAGACTGATATGCAGACGCTTATCGCATTAATTACGGCTATTCGCAACACCCGGGCCCAATGGAATATCAAACCGCAGGAAGACATCGAATGCCATTTAACATCCTCAGTCAAAAAGGATATCGCCCTGCTTCGAGAAAATCAGGACATTCTGAAGTCGCTCGCAAAAATAAAGGCATTGACAATCAATTTGAATCTCAAGAAGCCCGCTGACGCTGCCAGCGGCCTTATCGGTAAAATTAAATTTTTCATTCCGCTAGGGAGTCTCATTGACCTTGCCAAAGAAAAGCAGCGTATTCTTTCTCAAATTCAAGAGCAAATAAAAATGGGTAAGGGGATTGCCAGCCGCTTAAAAAACAGAGAGTTCCTTAAAAAAGCACCCGCCGAAGTGGTGGAAAAGGAAAAAATTCGCCTGCAGTCGATTCAAACAAAAATTAAAGAATTTAAAGTGACAATCAAAAATTTAGCATAGACCCTTGAAGGTCTGAAATTACCGTCATAATAAAAACAGATCCTCATGAAATATAATACGTATAAAGCTATAAGAGAAGCCCTAAGGGAAGATCGCGCTGCCCAGGATATCACCACAAATTTTTTAGTAGATCCGAAAGAAACGTCCGAGGTTTATATCGCGGTAAAAGAAGACTGTGTTTTATGCGGCCTCGAAATCGCTAAAAAAGTTTTTCAGACATTTGATCGAAATGTCTTGTTTCGCTCTTTATATCAAGATGGAGATAGAGTCAAAGCCAGCTCAAAGATTGCGCTTTTGAAAGGAAAGACGCGGGCCCTATTAAAAGCCGAGCGGGTGGCCTTGAACTTTTTACAGCATCTTTCTGGCATTGCCACGCTCACACGCGTGTTTGTCGATAAAATAAAGCCCCTGAAAACCAAAATTTTAGATACCCGCAAAACAATGCCTGGTTTACGCTTTCTACAAAAATATGCGGTCCGCTGCGGCGGCGGGGTCAGCCACCGTGGAAATTTAAACGAAATGGTATTAATTAAGGACAATCACCTTGCCCTGCTTTCACCGCGAAAATCTATTTCCGAGATTGTCAGCCATCTGCGTAAAAGAACAAAAAAACCGATTGAAATTGAAGTAACCACCTTGCAGCAATTTGGCGAAGCGCTGCAAGGGCAGCCCGACATCATCCTGCTGGATAATATGCCTGTCGCCCAAATGAAAAAGGCAATTATCACTCTTAAGCAGCACCGTCCGCGCAAGCGAATCCAACTGGAAGCCTCCGGCGGGATTAATTTGAAAAACATCCGGGCCATTGCCCAAATCGGTATTGATCGTATTTCCATTGGAGCCTTAACGCATTCGGCTAGGGCCATTGACATATCGATGGAACTTAAAAAACAGGAAAAAAATCTTTGCTCTACAAAATCAATAAAAACGTCAACATAATCCACTTTTAACTCAACAACTTCTAAGGAAAATTATTCGCTTTTGAGTTTAAATGGGGCAAAGGCAAGACCAAACCGCCAAAGCAGTGGAGAGAGGCCTATCCCGAAGCGCTGTTCGAGGTCATTGACCGAAAAAATTATTTAGAATTTATCGCGTAGAAGCGCTAAAATAGAACGCCTTTGAATTCAAATCGATTTAAAAGCGTTGGGACAACCGTGGCAAATATGAATAAATTTATAAAAATCGCTATTCTCGTATTTACCGTTTTTATTTTTTTCCAACCGGTAGACTGGATTTGCGCCGCTGAAGATGTCTCTTCTGCTGAAAAGATAGATAAGATCGAGCAGCGCCGATCTTCTTCCCCCATCTTTAATGATCAATCACTGCTCGATGGCTATAGCCAAAGCTACCGTAACGAACCAAAGGAAACTATCCTCGCGATGATCCAAGATGCCACACTCGATGACTATAAAATCGCGGCCGCAGTTCGTGTCTTCAAAGAAAATTTCAGCGAACAACTTGTTCTTTCCGAACGACGCTATGCTGAAAAGGTCCTTATGCACCGCCTTAACCGAACCAATTCCCCATTTGTCGAGGTTGAAATTATGCATGCGCTGTGCAAAATTGATCGTTATAAATATTTTGGCTCCATGGTCCCAATTTTAATCCAAAAACTCGACCACTATAACCGGACTGTCAACGAATTGGCCAATGCCAGTATTAACGACATCATCAAAGGCCCCCATCGTCCCCGGGAAGCCAGGATCGTCTTTAATACTTTACGCAAGGTATTATTTTTAATCCGGCGGCGCTTGTACAATGTCAAAGAACCTGACACCCGTTTAAAGCAAAAATTGATTTTATTACGCTGGTCAATCAAAGTCCTGGGCAATGAGGAACTCAAGCGGCTTCCTAAAGAAGTTATACCTCTTCTGTGATAGTGTCGGAAAACCCTCCCGGTGTCATTGCGAGGAGCGTAGTGACGAAGCAATCC
>CAYHTV010000031.1:0-17990 GCA_964359575.1 uncultured Planctomycetales bacterium | reverse complement strand
TTAAAGATTGCTTCGCTTCGCTCGCAATGACACGAAACTTGCACACGGCGTTCATCGATAAAAATTTTATATGGAATTTTAGCGCCGGAAGGAGTTTTCTTATGATCACCATTGACGAATTTAAGAAAGTTGAACTCATCATCGCGCAAATCAAAGAGGTCAAAGAGCACCCCAACGCCGATCGGTTGTATGTTTTAAAAATTGATACTGGTAAAGAGGAAAAACAGCTCGTTGCCGGTATCCGTAAGTCTTATAGTCCAGAGCAGCTGGTGGGCCGGCGGGTTGTCGTGGTCAATAACCTACAGCCAGCGGTGATCCGGGGAGAGGAATCTCACGGAATGGTTTTGGCGGTGAGCGATGATCAAGGCATCGCGCTTTTGAGCGTCGATCGCGAAATGCCATTAGGGAGTATTGTGAAGTAGAAAAATTCATTGAGCTTATGGGCCTTTGTACAACTAACCCCTCTTCCAGGGAGGGGAACGATTATTAAATTAGAAATTAATCTTACAGCGTCCTAGTACACTGTAACAGAAATTTTTAATCTTATATTCCCTCTCCCAGAGGGAGAGGGCTAGGGTGAGGGATAGAGAGATCAACGTCAATTTTCCCCTCATCCTGACCTTCTCCCAAAGGGGAGAAGGAATTATAACATCAGAAATTAATGTTACAATGTACTAGAGCTATTTGAGGATTAAGATGATGTCCGCGAATGTACAACAATTTGTCCCTTCTGCTGTGTGCCTGACGTGCGACGGATGCTGCCGTTTTAAAGAGGAAGAAAGCCTCTGGCGCCCTCACATGGCGCCGGAGGAAATCAAGCACGCTGCCCGCCAAGGTCTGGCGGAAGGAATTTTTCTCCCTGCTCTCAGCGGGGACGGCCGCATCAAAACACATTGTTTTCGTGACGAACATTGTTGTTCATTTTTTAACCCGTCCGACCATACCTGCCGTGTTTATCACGCCCGTCCCTTTGAATGCCGGTTGTATCCTTTTGTTTTACACAAACGGGATCACCGGATTATGGTATGTGTGCATTTGAATTGTCCGTACATTCAGGCGACCGAAGCTGATTCTCAGTTTCAAGGATATGTGAATTATCTTAAAGAATATTTTACCCGGCAGGAAGTACAGGAATTCCTGAAACGAAACCCCGCAGTTGCCAATGACTACAGCCTCTATCAAAATGAGCTCAAAGAGCTTTTTGAAATCCATTTTGTATGAATCATTTCATTAGGGATCTCCTTGAAAAAAAACCTTTGGTCGAACAATTTTTGGAAAAATATCCAAACTGTTTATCCGCGTTTTCTTTTGTTAATATTTTCGCGTGGAAGGATTTTTTTCATTTCCGTTTTGAAACGATCGATGGGAATCTGTGTGTCTTCGCCGAGAATGACGTGGGATGTTTTTTATATCTGCCGCCTTTGGGCAAAACAATCTCGCCCCGCGCTGTTGAGGAATGTTTTAAAATCATGGACAAGACGAACCGATCCAGCGGGATGTCCCGCGTTGAGAATGTACATAAGCAGCAATTGAAATTTTTTCCGCGTAAATTTTATCGTTATTCTTTGAAGGGATACGAGTACTGCTATTACCGCGAGGATATCGCGCGCTTGAGAGGGAACTCCTATAAATCGCAGCGCGCGCTTTATAACTATTGCGCGAAGAATTATCCAATTCGTTACGTCCCTTTTGAGCCGTCTATGGCGGCGGGTTGCCAACTTCTTTACGAACGCTGGGCAAAAAACCGTTTGCATAAGCGTCAAGAGGAAATTTATCAGCATATGATCGAGGAGAACCGTCAGGTGCACCCAGCGGTTATGACATTCTGCCGCGATTTACCTTTGATGGGGCGGGTCGTCATGATCGGTGACGCGCTGAAAGGTTACACGTTTGGTTACCCGTTGAATGACGACATGTTTTGTGTTTTGTTTGAAATTGTGGATTTAGAGGTCAAGGGGCTGGCGGTTTATATCTTCCGCGCATTGTGCGCCGACCGCGAACTGCAAAGTTACAAATTTATCAATGTTATGGATGATTTTGCCATGCCGGGTATTCAGCAAACGAAAATGTCCTTTAAACCCGTCATGCTATTTCCTTCTTATTCCATCACGAGGGTCCGGGTATGAAGACCATTGCCGAACAACAATTTGTTATCTTTGACGTTGAGACCACCGGCCTTTCGCCGGCCTCAGGGGATCGCATTATTGAAATTGCGGCCTTAAAGGTTAATAACTTGAAACCCGCGGGAAAATTTTATTCATTGATCAATCCCGAGCGTGAAATTTCCTGGGGGGCGTACCAAGTGAATGGGATTTCAGAGGCTATGGTGGCCCAGGCCCCCAAGGCCAAGGAGATTTTGCCGGAATTTATTGAATTCATAGACGGCGGACTTTTGGTCGGGCACAATGTGAAATTCGATTTAGGGTTTTTATCTCATGAATTGTCTTTGCTGGGACTGCCCTGGCAGGAAACAGCCCATATTGATACGATCAAGATGGCGCGGGCTTTGCTCCCCGGACTGACGAGCTATTCGCTCGCCGCGGTGTCTTACGCGTTAGGCATTGATACCGTGCAGCAGCACCGGGCGATGTCGGATGTGGAATTGACGTTTAGCGTATTTCGCCATTTGTTAGAGAACGCGGCCCGCAAAGAATTGAACAGCCCGGAGTTGATTCTCAACCTTTTTAGCCATCACAAAGATTCTCCGCGGGCCCCCGATCCCGCGAAAGTCGCGCTGATCCAGGAAGTGATTCAAACCGGGCAGGCGCTGAATCTGCTTTACTTCAGCCTCAGCAGTTCCTCGACCAGTTTACGCAAAGTGACGCCAAGAAAAATCGTTGGGAACGGGGCACAGATGATGCTCGTGGGGTTTTGCCATCGCCGTCAAGCCGAATTGAGTTTTAAAATCCAGCGCATCCTTAACGCCGAGAGAATGAATTCATAAAATTTTATGTCAGCGTGTTTTATCAAATCTTTTGATTTCCCGGGTGACAGTCTGGCGGTTTTTGAATTATTCAAAAACGACCCGCATGTCTTTTTTTTAGACAGCAGTCTTCGCCATCCTCACTTGGGACGGTATTCCTTCATTGGGTTTGCTCCTTTTTTAGTAATCACGGGACATGGTCCGCAGGATTTACCCGCGCTTAAAAAACAATTTTACCGTTACCGAGACAATATCTCTTGCGCGTATTCGCCGCTGCCGGCTGGATTGGTTGGTTATTGGGGTTATGATTTAGGAATGGGGTTAGAAAATATCCCGCGTCGGAATAAGCCGGGTATTTCCTTGCCGGATTTTGTTTTTGGATTTTATGATACCGTGATCACGATTGATCATCTCAATGCCAAACTGCACGTGACCACCAGCGGCCAGCCGGAAAAAAGAGAGTCATTAAGAAAAAAACGAGCGGCAGAGAGTCTGGAACGGATCTGCCGGCGGCTCGCCGCGCTGGAATCTCATTCACAGCGGCAGGGGGCCGCCGCGCTGGATCAAAAAATCCGGCCGCGGATAAGCGGTGACCCAAAGGGTCGTCCCTTGTTGACGTTACAGAGTAATTTTACCAAACAGGAATATGTGACAACGGTGAAGCGCGCGCTGCGTTATATCCGGGAAGGCGATATTTATCAGGTCAATTTAGCGCAGCGTTTTTTATGGGATCCGTCTCCCCGCCGTTATCCCGCGGCGGAAATTTATAAATCTCTGCGTTCTTATTCTCCATCAAGCTTTACCAGTTATTTGGACTGCGGAAATTTTCAAATCCTCAGCAGTTCGCCGGAGTTATTTTTACGGCTGCAAGGCCGTCAGGCAGAGACCCGTCCCATGAAAGGCACGCGGCCGCGCGGCCGGAACCCGCAGACTGACCGGCAGCGACAAAAAGATTTACTCCACAGTCACAAAGATAAAGCGGAGCTTCTTATGATCACAGATTTAGAGCGTAATGATTTGGGCCGGGTGTGTGAGTATGGATCAGTTAAAGTCAGCAAGATGCGCGAACTTGAGAAATACAGCACGGTTTTTCAGGCGACGTCGACGATTCAAGGGTATTTGCGCGAAGGAAAGGATGCCTTTGATCTTTTACAGGCTTGTTTCCCCAGCGGGTCGATTACGGGCTGTCCCAAAATTCGCGCCATGCAGATCATTGAAGAGCTGGAACCGCACCGCCGGGGGGTTTACACTGGAGCGATGGGGTATTTGAGTTTCACGGGTGATATGGATTTGAATATTTTAATCCGCACGATGCTGGCCTGCCGCAATAAAATTTATTTTCACACGGGCAGCGGTATCGTGGCGGATTCTATTCCGGAAGAGGAATACGCGGAAACCTTGGTGAAAGCCGCGGCCCTGCGGAATTGTTTAAATGAAGTTTTTTCGTAACCGATGAAGAAAACGCGCGCAATATTTCTGAATGGTGAGATCGTTTTTGCCGTGGAGGCTTTGCGAAAGTCCCTGGCGCCGGGACGTTTGAAAGGAAAAGGTGTCTTTGAGACCCTGCGTGTTTACAATGGAAAAATTTTCGCCTTGGCACCGCACGTGCGCCGTCTGAACGCGGGATTAAAAAAAATCAAGGTCGTTTGTCCTTTTTCCCGCCCCGCCATAAAAAGATATTTTTATCAGATTGTGCGTTTGAATAAACATCCCAATACTCGAGTCCGTTTAACCGTCTGGTCCGAGGCGGGGAAGAGCCGCATGGCGATTGTTGCGTATCCCTACCGGCCCTATTCTACGAGCAAATATCAAAAAGGATTTAAGGCCTGCCTCGCGGACGAGCGGTTGCCTTTCCGCAGAGGGTATCATAATGTGAAATCGATTCAATACGCGGCTTTTGCGCTGGCCCGTCAAAATGCCGCGCGCAAAGGTTGCGATGAGGCAATTTTGGTTAACAGGAAAAATGAACTTGTGGAAGGCAGCCGCAGTAATATTTTTATTGTTAAAAATAGACGGCTCTTGACGCCGGCGTTCGTCAGCGGCTGTTTAAATGGAATTACCCGCCAAATCATTTTTAAATTGGCGAAAAAAATAGGCCTCCGCGTTCGCCCAATGAATTTGAGCCCTCAGGATATCGTCCAAGCGGATGAAGTTTTTTTAACAAATTCTCTCATGGAAATTATGCCTTTGACGGTTTGGCAAGGACGACCGATCGCGCAGGGAAAACCTGGCCCCTTCACCGAACGGTTAATGCGGGAATATAAAAAATTGAGGGAAGCGGCGTGAAGAGCGAAAGAACCACATTTAACTTTGCGTTGACAAAACTTGTTTGAAAACTGGAAAACTTTACAACAGCAGTCTCTCGTGGTATATTCATGTGTATATGAAAATTCTAAAAATAATTTTGGTAGCAATTTTTCTTTTCTCCATTATTCCATTGAATGGTTTTTGTGATGATGCACATTCACAAGATACCACTCATCATTGTACCCTTGTGTGCCATGCCCCATGTTGCCATTCTGCGCTCCCCGGCAACATATCCAGTTTTAACCTTCCGTCACAATCAACGTTTCTTTCTAAATCAGAAGAAACCTTCCACGAAGATCCGTATCTCAGCCCTTCCAAGCGTCCTCCTATAGTTTCCGCCTAACATATCGTTTTTCTTTTTTCCTCTTCTAATCAGTAACTGTTTTTTGTTTTAACCATAAGGATGGAAAATGCGTATTCAAATTTTTAGAGGAATTCCTCTATCTATTTTATCAATATTTATATGTCTTCGGTTTGCTTTAGCAGGCCAAGAGCAGACCGCTCTGCCTATAGTAGAGAAACTGGATTTTCGTGAAGCCTTAGAGCAGGCGTACACATCTAATCCACATATGATTGAGGCTCGAAAATCCATTGAGGGAGCAAAAGGGGATTTAATTACGGCAATGACTTTACAAAATCCTGAAGCAGAACTTGAATTTGGCGGGTTTAAGAAGGGCGCGAACGGAGAGCGGAATACCAATTTAGACAGTTTTGAGATTAAACAATCGTTTGACCCGTTAGGTGTCTGGTTTCTTAAGTCCAAGATTGCCTCCGGTAAAGTGAAGATACAGGAAGAACAATTAAGGTCGGCATGGATGAATGTTTATTTGAATGTCAGGCAGGCTTATTCTGAAATTATTTTACATAAAAAGGAAATCGAGCTGTCATCACAGAATTTAGAGGCCATGCGCCAGTTTTTCAGTCGGGTTCAACTGCGGTACAATTCCGGGCAAGCGCTTAAGAATGATTTTCAGCGTGCCAAGATCGAATTATTAAAAGCAGAAAATGATTTTTTAAGTGTTCAAAAAGAGCTGCAGACCGGCAAGGCGCGGCTCAATTTAATGCTGGGCCGCCCCATGGAAACAGATTTTGAAGTTGTGGAAGAACTAAGAGAAGAAGAACTGTCTGTGACATTTGAGGAGATTCAAGCCATAGGGTTCAAAAATCGCCCAGATATAAAGACGGCGTATTTAGAGCTGGATGTTAAAAGGAAGAACCTTCTCAAAGAGCATCTGAACCGTCTGCCTTCCTATTATCTTGGGTTTAAACGTATCAATGAAGAGGATAAAGATGATTATGCTGTGCTCGTTGGCATCAGCATTCCATTATGGAACCTTAATCAAGGCGAAGTTAAGAAAGCCCAAGCCCAGAAGGACATTCAAGAGAAAAGAGTCAAAGCGTTGCACAATCAAGCGTCCTTGGATATTTATGAGGCGTATTTGAGAGCGGATCTTCACCATAAGCAGTTGGATATCGCCAAGAAATCGCTTGAGGAAGCAGATGAGCTGTTGCGTTTGGCGAATTTACGTTACAGCGAAGGGAAGATTGATTTCCTTAATTATTTGGATCAAATCAGGACAGCTACTCAATCCAAGGTCAATTATTATCAAGCCTTGTTTAATTTAAGCCGGAGTATCAGTGAACTCGAAGTGTTTTTATCTCAGTCATTAAGACAGGAGGATTTTTTAAATGAGAAATTTTAAGATTGTTTTCTTCGTTTTTATCGCGGTATTTGGTGCTGCCGCTGTTGCTTTCTACGGTGCAAGGAAAGTTTCAGCTTCAGAAAACCATAAGCATGAAGAAGGCCATAATGATCATGATGGCCATGATCACGGTGAGGAATTGCATGATGAGGACGTGATTGAGATGTCTGAAGAGTCTCAAAAATTAGGTAATATCAAAGTCATGCCTATTGAATCTAAATCGCTTGTGCAAAAAATCTTGGTCAATGGCCGGATCGCTCAAGATGTCGAGAACGTCAAGCACGCGCATTCGACAAAATCCGGTAATGTTAAAGAGACTTTTATCAGTTTAGGGCAGATGGTTGAAGCGGGAGCAAGGTTATGTTCCATTAATGCTCAAAATGGCGGTGAAGACATTGAAATTAAAGCGCCAATTTCTGGAACGATCATCGCAGAGTTTATCAAGGAAGGTGATCATGTCGATGGAACAAATGCGCTCTATACCATTGCTGACATGACGCGCCTTTCGGCCAACTTTGATGTGTACGAAAAAGATTTGGCACATATTCAGCTAGGCCAGAAAATGAAAGTGTTTCCCATTACATTTCCAGATCGTTCATTTTCAGCAGAGATAGTTTTTATTTCCCCGAGGGTGGATGAATCAACCTTTACGACACGCATTAAGGCGTTTGTGGATAATCCTGTCCAGCTGTTAAAGCTGGGAATGTCTGTCCGCGGCGAAATCGAGGTTGTTGAAGATTCCTCCTATTTAACATTACCCTCCGATGCCGTGCAAAATGTGGAAGGAAAAGACGTTGTCTTTGTCCAAACGGATAAAGAAACTTTTGAAAAACGCGTTGTTGATATCAAGTCAAAGACATCAAAAGAAGCCGCAATCTCCGGAGAACTTAAGAAAGGCGATCAGGTGGTTATTAGCGGGGCGTTCATTCTTAAATCCAAGCTTTTAGAAAGTGAAATGGAACACGCCCATGACCATTAATGAGGTTTTTAACCTTTTAGGAGATTAAATATGCTTGATAAAATTATAAGATTTTCAATACAACATCGGGTCTTTGTCTTGATAGCGGCTTTATTGCTGGGTGCTGTTGGTGTTTATAATTTTGGACGATTACCGATCGATGCTGTTCCAGACATTACTAATGTTCAGGTTCAAATCAATACAGAAGCAACAGGTTTTTCACCCCTTGAAGTTGAACAGCGCATTACCTTTCCCATTGAAACCGTGATGGCTGGGTTGCCCGGTTTAGAACAAACGCGGTCATTGTCCCGTTACGGTTTATCGCAAGTTACGATAATTTTTAAGGATGGGACAAACATTTACTTTGCCCGCCAGTTGATCAATGAGCGTCTTCAGGAAGCCAAAAGTGAATTACCGTCAGGCATTGATCCTGTGATGGGCCCTATCGCCACAGGACTTGGTGAAATTTTTATGTGGACGGTTGAAGCTAAAGAAGGGGCTAAAAAGTCCGACGGCAGTTCTTATACGCTGACGGATTTACGTACCATTGAGGATTGGGTCATTAAGCCTCAATTGCGTAATGTTCCCGGAGTGACGGAAGTTAATACCATCGGCGGTTATGAACGGCAATTTCATGTGACACCTTATCCTGAACGGCTGGTTTCGTATGGTTTAAGTTTTCAAGACATCATCGCGGCATTGGAACGCAACAACGAAAATGTCAGCGCGGGATATATTGAAAGTGCGGGAGAGCAGTACTTGATCCGTGCGCCCGGGCAAGTCAGCAGTATTGATGAGGTTAAAGAAATAATTGTCGGCTATCACGAAGGCGTTCCGGTCTACATTAAAAATATTGCTTCTGTGATCGAAGGCAAAGAATTACGGACAGGAGCAGCCACCGAGAACGGCAAAGAAGTTGTTTTGGGGACTGTTTTTATGCTGATGGGGGAAAACAGCCGGACGGTTTCCCACAATGTTGCACAGAAAATGAAAGAAATAAATAAAACCTTACCGGAAGGTGTTGTTGCCAAAACTGTCTATGACCGCACCACCCTTGTCGATGCAACCATTGAAACGGTTAAGGAGAATCTTCTTTTAGGCGCGTTATTTGTCATCGTCATATTATTTTTGTTCTTGGGCAATATCCGCGCGGCATTGATCACAACCGCGGTGATTCCTTTGTCCATGCTTTTTACGATTACGGGCATGGTCACCAATAAAGTCAGTGCCAATTTGATGAGTTTGGGGGCGCTTGATTTCGGGATCATTATCGATGGGGCAGTTGTTATTGTTGAGAATTGTCTTCGCCGTTTTGCTGAAGAACAGCACCGTTTAAAGCGTCATTTAAGTTTATCAGAACGCTTGGATTTGGTCTTTCAATCGTCTAAAGAAGTCCAGCAGTCGATTGTTTTTGGACAGCTGATCATCATGATTGTTTATTTGCCTATTTTGACCTTAACTGGTGTCGAAGGAAAGATGTTCGTTCCCATGGCATTTAGTGTTGTCACGGCTTTAGTGGGCGCCATGATTTTTTCGGTTACGTTTATTCCTGCGGCCATTGTGGTATTCATGTCCGGCAAAGTTTCTGAAAAGGAAAATATCGCGATGGTTCAATCAAAGAAGGCCTATGTTCCAGCGTTGAATTGGGTTATAGGTCATCAGAAAATGGTGGTGATCTGGGCTTTGGTTCTCATGTGTTTAACCGCATTTTTATCAACACGACTGGGTAGTGAGTTTATCCCAAGTCTTGACGAAGGCGATATTGCAACACATGCCCTTCGTATTCCCGGAACCAGTTTGACGCAGGCTATTGAGATGCAACATGTTCTTGAAGAGCGGATCAAGGCTCATCCGGAAGTGGAAACGATTTTTTCAAAAATAGGAACGGCAGAGATTGCGACCGATCCCATGCCGCCTAATGTTGCCGATACGTTTGTCATGCTTAAACCCCGTAAAGAATGGCCGAACCCTAAACGTTCTAAGGCGGATTTGGTACATACCATTGAAGAAGATGTTAAGAAAATTCCCGGGAATGCCTATGAGTTTACACAGCCTATTCAGATGAGATTTAATGAATTGATAGCTGGTGTCAGAAGCGATGTGGCGGTCAAGATTTTTGGCGATAATATGGATGTGCTTTTAAAGACAGGTCGGGAAATTGCCGAGGTGATGGAAAAAGTTAAAGGGGCATCCGATGTTAAAGTGGAGCAGGTCACCGGCTTGCCCATGATGACGGTTGAAATCAACCGAAAAGAGGCGGCTCGGTATGGTTTGAATGTCGGCGATATTCAAGAGGCTATTGAAATCGCTATTGGTGGAAAAGAAGCCGGACAAGTGTTCGAGGGCGACCGCCGATTTGATCTGATTGTAAGACTCCCCGAAGAGTTACGCAGTGATGCTCAGGCTCTTCAAAGGATTCCGATCCCTCTGCCTAAGAAGGAAGATGCTGTGATGACGGACAGCGGGATAGAAATGCCGTCTAATTATTTGCCGTTGGGTGCGGTGGCCAAATTTAATGTCGCGCCCGGCCCTAATCAGATCAGCCGTGAGAACGGCAAGCGCCGTATTGTTGTAACCGCCAACGTGCGCGGCCGTGATATCGGTTCCTTTGTTGAGGAGGCAGAAAAGTCCATTGATAAAAATGTTCAGATTCCGGCTGGTTATTGGACAGATTGGGGAGGGCAGTTTGAACAGATGATTTCGGCTACAAAACGTTTAACCATCGTTGTGCCGGTGGCTTTGCTGTTGATCTTTCTGTTATTGTTTATGTCTTTTGGAACGGTGAAGGATGCTTTATTGGTCTTTACAGGCGTTCCTTTGGCGTTGACGGGCGGGATCACGGCTTTATGGTTGCGCGGTATTCCGTTATCGATTTCCGCGGGGATTGGGTTTATCGCGCTTTCCGGTGTCGCGGTTTTAAATGGATTGGTTATGATTTCATTTATTAAGAAATTATGCGAAGAGGGCAAGCCGCTTATTGAAGCTATAAAACAGGGGGCTTTAACACGACTGAGGCCGGTACTTATGACAGCACTTGTTGCGTCATTGGGATTTGTCCCGATGGCATTAGCAACTGGCCGCGGGGCAGAAGTTCAACGGCCATTGGCCACTGTTGTTATTGGAGGGATTCTGTCGTCAACTGTGTTAACTTTATTGGTCTTGCCGGTTCTTTATAATTTGTTTAATAAAAAGAAAAGAAAACTGGAAAAATTGACATCCTGATATTATTGACCTTTGTAGAACCAAAAGAATTGAGGTAGTCAATATTGGCCTTTGTCTCCTCAATGATAAATCCAAATTTTTTTTCTTTAGTTGTACAAAGGCCCATAATTTGGACGTGCATGATACATCATCAAATATGAACACATGTTTGTGGATTGTCTGAGACGCTTTTTAGCTCTTCCAATGACAGGGTTTTGATCGTCAAAGCCAAAGAAATCCGTCAAGTGTTGGATTCTTTTTTTCCAAAAGAAAGAAATTTATAAAAGATTTTTATTAATGGGTGGCATTTGAAGCAGGTTATGTGGAGGCATGTGGAGGACCACAGATGACCACAAAAACTGAACTTTGTCTTGCTGTGTAAGAGGGATACCGTTATAATCAACACACGGTGTTTATATTTTTTCAATATTTATAATTCTTTGAACAATAAACGAGCCGTGGTTGGGAGATTAAGATATGTTATATAAATATGTTGATAGCGTCGGAAAACCTCCTTTCAGTGTCATTGCGGGCGCTTTTTGCGAAGCAATCTTTCCTGGATTGCTTCGTCCGAACTTCGTTCGTCCGCGCAATGACGCCGGGAGAGTTTTCCGACACTATCATGTTATAGGCCATATTTTTTGCTGGCTGTTTTTGATTTTTGTCCTGCCGGCGCAGTCCCAGCCGATCGTGGCCGCTGATTCAAATCCCGCGCATCCAGCTGCCCAAGACGCCCCCGGGATGGATAGTCTGGATAATATTAAGTCTGATATCAGCGCTCTTTTGGAAGAAAACGCGAAACTGCAGGAACAATATGAGATTTTTAAGGCGCAGATTTTAGAAACTCAGACGGATATCAACGAGCAAAAAATTGAAGATCAAAAAATTATCGAAGAAACCAAGCAGACCCAAGAATTTATTGAGCGGGAAAAAAACCGGCGCGCGGCTCTGGGAAAAAAGATGGAACGGTTTCAACAGGAGATTGCGACGCATGATCATAAAACATCGCTCTTGAAAAAAGAGCTGGCGGATGTTGACGAAAAGGTCCAGCTTTGGAAATTAAAAATTTCCGATCTCGAACTGCAAAAAAATGATTTGAATTTAGAGTTGAAAAAGCAGGAGACATGGCGCCAGGATATTCAAAGCGGTGAAACGGAAGAGCTTAAAAAATTGAAAGAACAAATTTCCGCGATTGAAAGCGAAGAGGAGAAAGTGACGGGATCCCTCCTGCAGGCTAAAAGCGAAAATCAGCAGATTTTTGCGCAGATCAACAATTTAAGAGAAGAAAATAAAAATTTGGAAGAGCAGATTGCCCAAGTAAAAAAGCAAAGGGAAGAAAAAATCCAGCAGAACGCGCAGCTGCAGAAAGAGCAGGGCGCCGCTCAAAATAAAATCCGCAATGAATATTTGGCAAAAATGAAACAAAAATCTGCCTTGGAAGCGCAGATTAAACAGCTTGAGAACAAAGCGGAGTCGGTTCGAAAATCTTTGGCAGTCTCTTTAGAACTGCAAGAGCAAAAAAGAGTTTTGGTCGATCAGATTATGAATTTGGATAAAGAAAATAGAAATTTGCGTGATAAGGTCGCCGAGTTACAGGCCAATATCATGACACTCAAGCAGGCATCTTCAACTCCGGACGCTGCCAATGCCACACAATGATTTGAGTCAAGGAAAAGGCCTTTGTATTTCCTCCCAGCCGATCCTTTAAACCGTAATAGAAAAATTTTAATCAAAGGAGTTGCCCTATGGATGAAATTTTAGAGGTTTTAGCCAATGATGCGCGTTTGAGTCCGCCGGAAATCGCCAAATTGACCGGCAAAAAAGTTTCTGAAGTTGAGAAGGCCATCAAAAAATATGAAAAAGACGGTACGATTGTCAAATATAAAGCCGTGATCAATCAGGACATGATCAAGGACGATAAATCGTTTGTGCGCGCCTTGATCGAGGTGGGGATCACGCCGCAAAAAGATGTGGGGTTTGACGCGATTGCCGAGCGGATTTACAATTTTCCGGAGGTGGTCAGCTGTTATTTGGTTTCCGGCGCCTATGATATTTTGGTTGTTGTGGAAGGGGACAGCTTGCAGACAGTGGCAAACTTTATCGCCTCAAAATTAGCGCCGCTGGAAGCGGTGCAGAGGACCACCACCCATTTTCTTTTGAAAAAATACAAAGAGGACGGGCATGTTTTTAAGAAAAATCAGCAAGGCAAACGGTTGAATATATCGTATTAAAATTCATCGAAAAATGCAAATTTCCAGAAAAGTCGAACAACTTGCGCCATCGGGCATTCGCGCCTTTTTTGATCTTGTTTTAGGGATGAAGGATGTGATTTCTTTGGGTGTCGGCGAGCCGGATTTTGTCACGCCCTGGCCTATCCGGGAGAAGGCGATTTATTCTTTAGAAAAGGGATACACCTCGTATACCTCAAACAAGGGAATGCCACAACTGCGGCGTTTGATCACGCATTTTTTGAAGCACCGCCATCATGTCGACTATGACCCCGAAGAAGAAATTTTGATTACCGTGGGTGTCAGCGAAGGGTTAGATTTGGCGGTACGCGCGATCTTAAACCCCGGCGATAAAGTTCTTATCCCAGAGCCGTGTTATGTTTCGTACGGTCCGGTGGTGGAACTCGCCGGCGGAAAAGTTATTTATCTCAAAACGGATATCAAGAACGGTTTTAAATTGACCGCTAAGCAAATCGCGGCGGCGGCCCGGCAAGGCGTCAAGGCCTTGATGATCAATTATCCGTCTAATCCAACGGGTGCTTCGTACCGTAAAGCAGAATTGCAGGAGATCGCGCAGGTGGTTATGAAGCATAATTTGATCGTCATTTCTGATGAGATTTATGATGAATTGACCTATGATTTTGAGCACACGGCGCTGGCGAGCCTTAGGGGCATGAAAAATCACGTGATTTATTTGAATGGTTTTTCCAAGGCTTATGCCATGACGGGTTTTCGCCTGGGGTATGCCTGCGGGCCAGAGAAAGTGATCAGCGCTATGACCAAAATTCATCAGTACACCATGCTGTGCGCCTCGATCACCGCGCAGATTGCCGCCCAGGAAGCTTTAAAAAGCGGTTTTAAGGAAGTGCAGATCATGAAGCGCGAGTACGCGCGCCGGCGCAGGTTTATTGTGGAGGGCTTAAATTCTATTGGCCTGGCCTGCCATAACCCGGAGGGGGCGTTTTATGTTTTTCCGTCGATTCACAATACGGGCCAAAAGTCCCTGGATTTTGCCAAAAATCTTCTGCAGAAAAAAAAGGTGGCGCTGGTGCCGGGTGTGGCTTTTGGAAAAACATTCGATGGGCACGTGCGGATTTCATACGCCTCAAGTTATGAAAATTTGAAAGAAGCGGTCTCCCGTATTGCCAGTTTCTTGGGGCGGTAAGAAATTTGTGAAAAATGACTGGAGCCAAAAGGGATCTTCAGCTATGAAAAAGGAAGACAATACTGATTTTGAAATTCAATTCTACGAAGGGCTCATTAAAAAAAAGCCGGATTTTGCGCAGGCCCTGGTTGCCTTGGGCGATCTTTATACCAAAAAGGGTTTTTACGAAAAAGGATTAACGATTGATAAGAAATTATCTATCCTGCGGCCGGAAGACCCTTACGTGTTTTATAATCTGGCGTGCAGTTACTCACTGGTCAATAATATTGATCAGGCCTTAATAGCGATGCAGCGCGCCATAGCCTGCGGGTATAATGATTTGGATTATCTTCAGCAGGATCGCGATTTAGAAAATCTTCGCCGCGATATCCGTTTTGATCATTTTTTAGCCCATGCGAAGAATAAAAAACCGTTTTGATGTCTATTGACTTTTTCTTAACCAATAGCATTAAGGTAGTCAATATTCTTGCCTCTCTCGTCCGTCTCACGACGGACTCGATAGGCAAGTCGCTTTGTTTTCTTAAAATGATTGCTAATGGTTGTACAAAGCTCAATAAAAGTCCATTGCATTGGAAAATACAACCCGCTGTCTTCCTCCCGTTTTTTCTTTTTTGCGCATTGGCGTGGAATCTTATTTTTTGTGCCGATGTCCCGGCCGATGAGCCCCCGCACTACCACATTCGCGCCACGGTTGATCTGCGGCAAAAAATGATCGTCGCTGGGCAAAAGGTGATTTACACTAATAATAGCTCCACAGCGCTTTCTGAATTATTTTTTCATATCTATCCCAATCGCCAATATTCCCAAAAAGAAAAAGAATTCATGCTGCGCTACAGCGCCTATTTTAAAATTAACCCCTATCCGGAGGGCTTTCCGGCCGGAGGCTTAAAGGTCACGTCAGTCCGTCAGGACAGCGATAGCTTGGTCTTTAATGTTGAGGGAAAAGATCAAACCCTGCTGAAAGTGTTTTTGAAGAATCCGCTCTCGCCGGGGCAGACCGTTTCGATCACAATGGACTTTGCCGTGCCTATCCCGCACACCTATGGCCGGTTGGGGTGGCATGAGGATATTGTGAAGCTTTCCCGCTGGTATCCTATCCTCTCGGTTTATAACGACGAGCGAGGGTGGAATAACCACCCCTTTTATCCGTTTCATCGGCCGTTTTTCAGCGAGGCCGCGCGATATTCCCTTGAGCTAACGGTCCCTGAAGATCAAGTGGTCGTTCATCCCGGACACTTGGAGTCGAGCCGGGATAATACGGATTCGACAAAAACTTTATTCCTCAAGACTGATTTGCCAATCCGCGAATTTTCTCTGGCCATGAGCCCACGGTATCAGCTCAAGGAGGATTTTTGGGAAGGGATAAAAATCAAATCGTATCATTTGCCGGGGGATGAATTTTATGGAGAGCAGGCTCTCGCTATGGTTAAAGATACGATGAGTTTTTACACGCAGCGGTTTGGATCGTATCCGCACAAAGAATTCAGCGTCGCGCCGGTGCATCTCGGTTACGGCGGGGAGCAAATGTCGAATTTGATTTTTATCGATACCCGCGCTTACCAGCTGCCAAAATTTTTAGTCCGCTATTTTGATTTTTTGATTTCGCACGAGACCGGGCATCAGTGGTTTTACAATATCGTGGGGATGGATGAATTTACCGAGATGTGGCTGGAGGAAGGGGTTAACTCGTATTTTGATCAGGAATATCTCAAAAATAAATACGGAAAAGATGCCTCCGTGATGCAGCTCCCGCACTGGCTGGAACCCGGAAAATGGATTTTGCCGGATTTGACTTTTGACCGTTTGCGGGATTTGCGTTATAAAATGATTGCGCGCCTCAAGGGTTACGATCACCCCACCATCGATGAATTGTCCAGTTTTCAAGAGCCGAGCAGTATTTTTTCCGTGACCTACGGCAAGGGATCCAGGATTGTAGGGATGCTGCGCGAGCAGATCGGCGAGGCGGCGTTTGCGAAAGTCTTTGCGCGGATATTTAAGGAGTTTCCATTTTGCAATCTGAGCGTAAAAAATTTTATTCATCTCTGCGAGGAAGAAAGCAAAAAAGATTTAGCGGAATTTTTTAATCAATGGCTGTACACGGAAAAAAAACTGGACTACGCCGTTAAGAATGTCAGAGGCCGCAAAGTCACCTTGGCGAATCGCGCCGGTATTATGATGCCGATTCCTTATCGGGTTAAAACCGTTTCGGGCGGGAAAAAAGAATTGGTATGGGATGGCCAAAAGCAGCAGGAGACAATTGAGATGCATGCCTCTATTCGGGAAGTGGTCATTGATCCGGATCAGAGATATTTGGACATCGACCGCACCAATAATAGCTGGCCGCGAAAAATTCATGTGAAGCCGGTTGCGATATATTGGCCGCTTTACGACATTCCGGCCTTTCTGCCCGATGATTCTTATAACGTGGTGGCCGGGCCCGAAATTATCGCGAATGGTTTAGGGGCAAAAATTTCTTTCCAAAAACCTTATGATCAAATTCTTTATGCTGCCAGCGGCTATGAATTTAATGATCAACTGCATGTTTCCCGCGGCGGGTATCAATTGAATAATGTCTTCAATACCCAAACGGCTTTAGGTTTTGAAATTGTGAATCGCACGGATTTAGATGACGGGTCTGAGGACTTAGTCAGTGCCAAGACGTATATCCGGCGAGAATTGCGGCTGGCGAGATACGCCTTGGCCGATATCAATGATCACGTGACGCTGTACGTGATTCGCAACCGCGGGCTTGACGGCGCGCTTGATGTAAGCGAGCGGGAAGACAGCCGCAATATTTCTTACTTGCGCCGCGATGAAGCTATCGTTGGCACTGCCGTGCATTTTGGCCGGTCAGGTCCTTATCCGAATCCGCGGGAAGGATTTGTTATCGACGGGCTGTTAGAAAATTCTGGGCACTTTTTAAAAGCAGCGCAATATTTTTACCGGGCGGCGGTTGACGCCGCATTTTATCTGCCGGTCACCTCCCGTTCCATATTAGCTTACCGGGCAAAATTGGGCGCCGGATACCCGGATGATAAAAATCTTTTTGAATTAGGAGGATGGGATGGGCTGCGCGGTTATGACCGTAAAACCAACCGCGGATCGCATGTGGTTTTAGGCAGCGCGGAATACCGGTTCCCCATTCTGGATAAAGTACGCTGGGATTTCTTTGATAACATTTTCGGGGTGGAGTCTATTGGCGGCGTGGCTTTTATCGATGTGGGCCAGAATTGGTTCTCGAGTTTTAAAAATTCTGATCTTAAGAAGGACGTGGGTTTGGGCTTGCGTTTCAGCACGAGTATTGGGGCGTTTTTAGAAAAGGTTATTGTCCGCGTGGATGCCGCGCGGCCGCTTAATGAGCCGGATGATGATACGCGTTTTTGGTTTGGGGTCAATCATGCTTTTTGAGAAGCCACAAAGTCACACAGACACAAGGTCACATGTAAAATCTCTTATTGACCTTTGCTTAACTAAAAGCAGAAGGTAGTCAATATTCCTGCCTGAT
>CAYHTV010000030.1:0-17993 GCA_964359575.1 uncultured Planctomycetales bacterium | reverse complement strand
ACAAAGGCCAATATTGACTACCTCAATTCTTTTGGTTCTACAAAGGTCAATAATCCCGAAAAATGGAATCTTTCGGATGAATACATTAACTTACTTTTTCTTCATGCTGCGGCGTAAAATCTTTTGTCGCTTCCGGCACGCTGTATTCGTAAGGTGCGCGATAAACCACCGGCTCGTGGACAAAATTCCCATGTCCCGGCGGGGTTGGCGTTGCCCATTCGAGCGTCGTTGAGTGCCAAGGATTATCGCTCTCCACCTTTTTTCCCTTAAATAAACTCCAGAAAATATTAATGATAAAAGGAATCTGGGCCACCGCCAAAAGCCAGGCCGAGATGGACATGAATTCATTGAGGTATAAAACACCCTGTGCGTGCGCGTACTGCTGGCCGCCGTCATAAAGCCGGCGGGAAACTCCGGCCAAGCCTTGAATAAGCATGGGGAAAAAGATCCCATTCATAAAAATTAACGAAGGCCAAAAATGTAAATGGCCTAACAACTCGCTCATTTTACGGCCGGTGATTTTCGGGAACCAATAATAAATCCCGGCGAACAAAGCAAAAATTGTTCCCGGTGCCACAATATAATGAAAATGGCCAATCACATAATACGTATCGTGGAGATGAATGTCCGGCGTGTTTAAACCCAGTGGCAATCCGGTCAGCCCGCCGATACCAAACATCGGTAAAAAAGCCAAGGCAAACAACATCGGTGTGTTAAACCGGATAGAGCCTCCCCATAAGGAAAGAAATAAACAGGTTAAAATAATCACCGAGGGGATTGAAATGATCATGGTGGTAGCTTGAAAAAATGCGCTGATCACGGTTCCCATCCCAGTCAAATACATGTGATGCGCCCAAACAATAAAGGACATAAAACCGATAAAAATAACCGAATAAACCATTGGTTTATATCCCCATAAAGGCTTGCGGGTATTATTGGCAATGATTTCGGCAACAATGCCCATAGCCGGTAGAATCAAAACATAAACTTCCGGGTGCGCTAAAAACCAAAACAGGTGCTGCCACAATAAGGTATTCCCCCCACCGCTCACTTCCAAAGGTCTGCCGCTCACCACCAAACCGCTCGGCAAAAAGAAACTTGTTCCGGCCACCCGGTCCATTAATTGCAATACCCCTGCCGCTTCCAAAGGAGGAAACGCCAATAATAACAAGAACGCCGTCACCAACTGCGCCCAGACGAAAAATGGAAGACGCATGAATGTTAATCCTTTGACGCGCAGCTGAATAATCGTCGCGATAAAATTCACCGCCCCCAATAAAGAGGAAGTGATTAAAAAAATCATCCCGATAATCCACATGGTCTGGCCAAAACTGGCCAAATCGGCTAAGGGCGTGTAGGATGTCCATCCAGAACTCGCGGCTCCTCCGGGAACAATAAAACTTACCAGCATCACCCAGCCGCCCACAAAAAAAGACCAATAACTGGCCATATTGATCTTAGGAAAGGCCATATCCGGCGCGCCAATTTGCAGCGGCACAATATAATTCCCAAACGCTCCCACGGCTAAAGGCACAATACCCATAAAAACCATGATGGTGCCATGCATAGCCCCCAGTTGGTTGTAAAATTCCGGGAGCATGACTCCACCGGGCAATGTTTCATCCGCGAAATTGCTCTGGCTCATTTGAAAAATATGGATGCGGATCCAGTCTATAATTTTCGCTAATCCGATCCAGAGATCGTTGACAACGGGGATTGGTTCTGCGGGGTAGGCCAACTGCCAGCGCATGAGCATCATTAAGCAAAAACCAAAAAACAGAAAACACAACGCCGTGATACCGTACTGCAATCCGATAATTTTATGATCGGTGGCAAAAATGTATTTCCGCCAAAAACTCAATTCATATGAATCGTGGCGGGGGTGCTTGTCGTCGCTCATAGTCGCTTCAGTTATTTATTTTTCGGGTTTGGAAAAAGTAAAGTTGATTTCTTTGGTATCACCGTCTGCGATTGCGACGGATTGGGTCTGTGTCCCCAGTTTTTCGTGCCAGGCCTCAACCTCGTAGGTCCCGGCCGCAAGATCGGCAATGGTGAATTTGCCGTCATTTTTAGTCACGGAAAAGTAAGGGTGGTCGAGCACCGTCACCCAGGCCGTCATCCACGGATGTACGTCGCATTTAAAGGCAAACATTGACTCGGGTTTATCAAAGACTTTTGTGATTTCGGTGCGGAAGTTGGGCATGGCAAGATTGAATTCTGTATTGACTTTGGATAAGGCGTGGACATTGTGCAGGGTTCCATCGGGGTTCAAAATTTTTAAGGTTTGGCCAACCATAATTCCAAGTACGTGCGGCGAATATTTACAGCCCTCTTGAGTCAGAACCATTGGATCTTGCGGGGCAGGATATTGCTTTTTAGCTACTCCACTTTTGACTTGCACGAAGACATTCGCCATGGCATTCCCTTCACCAACCACCAATGTCTCGGGAAATACTTTATCTTTGTGCTTGGTTAAGCAGATGGGATCTGCGTCCATTTTGATTTCTTTGAAGGCTGGGACTTCTCCATCATACTTGACTATCCCGGTAATCGTACCAGCGTGGACTGCGGCGACTGCCTGCCAGAAAACGAGCGAAAATACAGCGACTAGCCATTTGAAAATGCGCATAAAAAACCTCCTGTATGATGTTTTGAAATATCTTTAAGCGTACTACAGGAGATTTTTTTTGTCAAGGACGGATTAAGATTTTCATGGAATTTTTAACAAATAATATTCCTCTGGCAAAAAAATATTTTTTAGCGGTACTTATCGTATTTCAACCCAATATGATGCATAAACGGCTTAAGGTGCTTAGGAACCGGTAATCCGCGCAACTCGCTTGCGCAGCGGTAGCAGACAGCCATAAAGGCCAGCCGCTGGTAAATCAACCAGTCGAGCAAAGCAAAAATTGGCAGACTTAAACCATACGTCCAGGGAACTAGAATAATGCCAACCAGCATAACCGCGCAACCCAAAAATTGATTAAAATCTTTCTGGACCCAAAATTGCTTGCATTGGCAGATGGGACAAGTTTCCAAAACAGATTCCACAGCCTCGACCCTGCCGCATTTTTCATAACAATTCGGACAAATGATATCCGTTGACGGCGTCAGAGTTGACTGAAAATATTTTTGGCAGCGCGGGCAGCGCTGGGTAATGGTAGCCATCAAAGCGCAACACCAAATTTAATCAAATAATATTTGTAAGTTAAATCGCCGATAAGAACCGAACACAGAATCGCGTAAAGAATACCAGTCGTGGCCTGCGTGTTCTTGACATCCAACGCCCCTTTGGCAAAATACAGGGAAATCAAGGGAAATAACGTGCCAAAAAATAACGCAATCCATAAAAAGAATCCGTCGAATTGCAGCATAAATTGAAAAATACTGATTAATTCCCCATCATATAAAAGTTTTTGTGCAAAAATAAAATAAACATCGGCCAACGCCCGGATGAAGAGACATCCTCCCAATACGGACACGGCTCGATTCAAGTGCGCAATCGGCAAACCATGCACATTCAAATACCAATGCCCTAAATTCATTGCAAAGAAAGCCGCGCAGAAAATCAGTCCGCCTAAGACCGTCGTTAAAAAAAATAACCCATTCTCTCCCAACCACATTTTTTCCATCTGATACACGACCCCCAAACCAAAAACCGCGGGGACACTCGCAGCAAATGGATTGACTGTCTCGTGTTTCCAATAGAAAAAGGCAATGCCGAGCAGCAGGATGAACCAGAAGAAGCCGAGATATCTGATTGCGGGAGGGTAATTGAGAATTTCAAAACCAAAAACGGTTAATCCCGCCGCCACCGCGGCCGCCCCGATATGAAAATGATGAAAATTTTGTTTTAAAGGGTCACGCGCGCTGATCCAAAAACTCAGCGGATAAAGTGAGGCGAATAACAGGCAGGTCAATATTGGTAATTGTGTCAACATCGTATTTAAGAAAATTCATTTTAAAAACTTCACAAAAAAAATTTGACAGTACCCTATCCTATGCTATACTTTTAGTGCAAGCTGAGCAATCAGACTTGCCTATACACGCGGCCCCGTTTTTAGGAACGGGGTTTTCGCTTTTTAGGTCCCTGATACCATCTACCAAAATCCACATATTTTGTACAAACTTTCCATAATTCGCTGGCTACCTGGCCTCTTACGCCAAAAATATAAATTTTTTTCCCTTTTAGTTTTAATCTTTCCAAAGGTTCTTTCAAATCTGAATCTCCTGAAAACACCAATACACCTGAAACCTTGTCGATAACATCCAGCATATCTAGAGCCATTTCCACATCAAAGTTGCATTTGGGTTCTTCAATTTTAATACCCTGTTTATTCAGATAATTGATTAACTCATCCAATTTGGAATAGGCATTGCCATCAAACAGTCCAAGAGTTTTCGATTTAACAAACAGATTTCTGGTGATATCTTTTTTAATCCACTTAACAGGCTTGCTGATCACAAAAGCTCCCGATTGCCTTAACCGCCGATGAAAACTCTCAGATTTTTGTAGTTCACGTTCGTTTAACCCGTAATACACTCTTACTTCCTTCACCGCGGAAATCTTTAAAAGCTGCGCATCACATTATATACGGAAAAATTCCACTTCAGCGTGTCCTGCCAGTGAAACATATTTGATAAATCCAGGTAGACAATCAAACTCGCTTCCTTTGATAAATCTATTTGTTGATTTTTAAACATTTCCTTTCCCTTTCTTATTTTCTTTTTAAAGGGTCACGCGCGCTGATCCAAAAACTCAGCGGATAAAGTGAGGCGAATAACAGGCAGGTCAATATTGGTAATTGTGTCAACATCGTATTCGATAAACCTGAAGGATTATTGAGTGTGGTCCGCCGCTGGCTGCGGTTCTAAAATCTCTTGGTCTGTTACCCGCTTCGTTGATTCTTCTGATGAAAGCGTCAAAATATAATTGCGCAAAACTTCAATCTGCTTATGCTCATCCCCTTCCCAAATATCTTCGGGTCCCGCGGTATCAAAATTTGCCGGGTCAAAAAAGGTCGGCATTTTCGTCCCCGGCAGGAGCGCCTGCGGATCCTTGAGCCATTGACTGATCCATTCTGGTTTCAACCGCGTCCGCGCGAGCGCGAAATTGGGCGCCCAGCTTTCCTGTGAACCCGCCGGCATTTTATCTCCCACAATATGACATTGAGCGCAACCAAAATATTCATTCGAAAATAATTTTTCACCGGCGATAAGTTCTTCCGAAGTCAATGCGGTATCGACTTTCTCGGTGTACGGAAATTCTTCCCGATCCAGCGCATTAAAATATTTAACGAGCGAGTTCAAATGCGCGGCGTTAAAATGATACGTTGGCATGCGTACTTTAAGCCAGGGACGAACCACAGCGGGCTGATGCAAAAAATTAAAAAGCCATTCGGTGCGCACCTTTTTCCCCTCGCCAATAAGATTGGGCGGACTAAAACTTGGTGTTAACGCCTGGGCATCGCCCTCTGTGCGGTTATCAAAAGCCATCAACCACTGCGTGACCGTAGGCTGGATCGTTGCTCCTTCCCCTTCTATGAGATGACAGCCTTGACAGTTAAACTGCCGGATAATTTCCTGGCCCTCTTCAATATAAATATTTTCAGGCGTTTGCGGCTTTAATTTCCCCGGCTCCGGCTTATCTTTCACAAAACCTAAAAGGGCGGTGGTGATGGCTTGTGTTTCTTCTTCGGTAAAATTAAAATTTGGCATCCGCAGTTTATCTTCTGGAAGCTTGACTTTGCCGTGATCAAAAATACGTGGATCTTTAAGCTTTTGTTCAAACCAGGCGGTTTTGGAATGATCAATATGAATAAACCCAAAATCCAAACGCTCTAGCGCTTTGCTGCCTTCTTCCGTCAGATCCACCCCAATGGGTTTATAATCTTCAAACCCCTTAATATTGTGACAAGAGAAACATCCATAATGCGCAATCAATTTCTCACCGGCATAAAATAATTTATCTTCCAATTTCATGTTGGCGAGCTGGGCTTGGGTTTCCTGAACGGTATGAGCCTTCATCATAAATCCCTTGGCAATGTCTTCAACCATTGCGCCATCCACCGATGGGATCGGTTCTTTAAGCAAATCGCTGTCGGTGTCCGTTGCCAAATAGGCGGCCGCGTTCGCTGCCTCTTCATCACTTAAGCGTAAATTTGGCATGCGCGTTTCTGGATGATAACGGTTCGGATCTTTAAGCCAATTGTAAATCCACACCTTAGTGGTCTTTGTGCCCAGGCCTGTCAAATTCGGTCCATGTTCACGTCTTAAGGACTCCTGGGTACGTGGCGCGGCAACCGGTTCTGACTGAATATTATGGCAGGCAAAACATCCCAAGGATGAGACAATCTCTTCGCCTTTTTTAGGATCCTCCCAGGTCGGCATACTGGGAAGTTCAAATTCTTCGCTCACGCTAAATAAATAATGCACCATCGCGTGAATTTCCTGCTCGCCGCGTTTGCGGGAATCCGGATCATCATTATTGGATTGATTAAAAAACGCGGGCATCCACGTGTTGTGACGAAAAGCTTTGGGATCATGGATCCAGCGATATGTCCACTCCTGAGAAACTTTCGCGGACAGGTGCGTTAAATCCGGCCCGGGTTTCGGCCAATTCTTGTAGCGGTCGATTGCGTGACAGGCATAGCATCCGGCTTTTTCAATAAAATTTAAACCCAAATTCAATTTTTCGGCACCCTTAATAACAGTCTCGCCCGCATGGCATTTAAAACACCCTGCTTCCACGTACGGCAGAGAATACATCGGCGTTTCCCAATGGTGGTAAGATTTCCAATGGTATTTCTTCTCCCATTCTTTTTTCTGTGCCTCTGATGATGGGGTGTGCGCGCTGTTATTAAAATCCGTCCCTCGTCCCCGTCCTCCGTGACAGCTTGTGCATCCAAACTCCTCCAGTGGATGGGGCGAATTGTTAGACAAAAATAATTCTAAATTGGGATGCGTGCGCAAAGGCTGCGGCATGTCTTTATAATCCGGATTCAAAACGCCCAAATGGCAGGTAATGCAGCGGTCAACCTTAGGCACGCGCATAAAATTGACATCATCGGTCAAGTCCTTGAGAACAATTTGCTCAATTTTATAATTGGGACTGGCCAAATCAATCACCGGCAGATCACGGATCAAATCCGCCAGATAATTTCCCAAGGTCATTTGGGCCGGATCGATCCGTCGCAGTTTTCGTTCGAAGATACCGACTGGCTTCGTAAGATTGCTTTCCTGGCGTTTCAATTCTTTAAGCTTGCTGTCGCATTCGGCTAAAATTTGAGCGTTGTCCGCAATGGCGCGGTCGGATTCTTCAACCTTTAATTTTAAATTCTGCACGCTGGTTTCCATGGTTTGAAATTTGGGTTCAATCAGCGCTAAATTTTCTTTTTTGTGCACCGCGTCTTCATAACGGTATCGGGTTGCGTCTAATTCCGCAATCTTGATTTTATAATTGTGCTTTAATAAATCATTTTCGGCCTGCAGTCTCAGGAGGCTTTTGGTCACCGCTTCTCGATCAGCACATTGTTCGGAAATTTCGTTTTGAGCCGCGGTAATCTTTTCTTTGATCTCTTGATATTCCGGCGTTTTCTGAAGTTTGTGGGATTCGCTGTCAAATTTGACGCGCGTCTTCTCAAGCTCCAGGTCACGGAAGGCCTTTTGATATTTTTTCCAGGAACGGGAATAATCATCCATAAAAAGCCAGATGAGAGCAAAAAACAGCACGATACTGGCAGCCGCAAACAAACGGTTGAGTTTGTTGATATTATAATGGCGCTCTTGTTCGTCAGGCATGATGAAGTTTTTAATGTTCTATTATTATTGAGAGCTGCTACAGACCAACGCATAAATAATGGAACCTGCTGTTTTTCTGTAACTTATTGATGCGTTGGCAGTACTGACTTCCTTAAAGGTTCCATTATTTTAAGAGAAGTCAGTAGTCGACAATTTATATATTAAAGAAAAATTCCGGAATGGCGATGATGTACTTGATATTAAAGGCCCAGCGCAAAAGCATCTTGATGGGCAGGCCGGCCGACATCAACAACAAAACCGCGAAAAGGCTGTAACGCGCTGGGCCTAAGCGCTCATAAACATTTTTCAAAAATGTTTTCGCCAAAAGAAGCGGCAGCGCGCCAAAATAAAAAATAAGAACCAAAAATCCCCACATCTCCCGCAGTAAAATATTCGCCGGCAGACTTTTTTTCAACAGAATGATATAAACTAACTCCGACAAATTGACGTTGGTGAGCGCTTCCAACTTATGCAGGTCCCAGTATTCAAACGGCCCAAAAAAATTCCAGTTCGGCCCGCGCAAAAATGTCCCCACGATAATTAAAAAAATCCACAAAACCAGCCAAAAAAATAAAAAAATAGACACGGCCATTTTTCGTTCTTTAAAGGAAAAGTAGCCGCTTCCTTTAGGATTATCATCGATAAACGGAATGGCCATGAGCCCCAAAATAATGACCGTCGGAAAAACCACCCCCGCCAGCCAGGGATCAAAATACACCAGCATTTCCTGCAGGCCTAAAAAGTACCACGGGGCTTTGGAGGGATTGGGAGAAACCGTGGGGTTAGCCGGCTCTTCCAGCGGGGCCTTTAAAAAAACCGACCAGATAATAAGGAAAGCGGCGCAAAAAATCAAAGCGATGAATTCAATATAGACCAGATCCGGCCAAACTAAAACTTTTACCTTAGCGTCATCAGCCTCGGCCGGCTTTTTTCCCTGCGCGATGCGCTCATCGTTTTCCCTCGCCTGTTTTAAACTTAGCCACAAAAAGAAAACCGTCAAAAAAATCAAGCCAACAATGGGGACGTTATCGGGTTTAGTGACAATCAAACGAAAATTTTCATCCGCTAGGCCAAAAAGAAAAAAAGCGGTTAAAACAGAAAATAAAAAAATCCCGCCTTGTTTGGTCCAAAGTCTGCCGATTCTCAGGCGCTCATTAACCTTCAGCAAACGATCCGTAGGTGGGAAAATAACAAAGAAAACTAAAATAATGATTGGGAAAAGAATCTTGGGATCCGCGGCGATATTGATAAAATGTTTGATCGTTTCCATAATTTAATTTTTACGACTAAAAAACCGTTTCTCCGTTTTTAGCATATTCACACACGCTGCTCGATTTGTTGTCCCACTCTGCCTGTGTCAAGGCAACTGCCTCAATAGGAGCAAAAACTTTATAAATGGCTTGGGATAAAAGGTCTATCCGTTCCCAGTAGTCTTTTTTATTAAAACTGTCAGAAATCACTACAAGATCGATATCACTGTCCTCATTGGCATGACCACTCGCCCATGAACCATAGAGAATGATTTTTTGAATATGGACATGTTGCTCCTCTAAAGCCATGCGAAATTTTTTAATAAGCTCTAGGACATTTTTTTTAACCAATCAAGGGCCTCCTTTGTTTTTAATAAAATTTCTTCGTCTTCTCTTGCGTATAAATTTTTTTAATTGTGGCTAAATCCTCTGGATATCGCGTGGGAATGCTGGCTTGATCAAGACTTACTAAAAAACGACCAATATCATCTGAAGGATTTAATGCGGCCTTTATTGTTAATTGAATCAAACTATGAATTTTAGGTGGTTGTAAATTGGTGACTTTAAGAACCAAGCCTTTCAAAGCTTTTTCAATGGCTAAATGGCACATAAATACAGCATAAACATACCGCTCGCCTTTCGCCATATAGAGAGCTGTTTCATAATCATAATTGGCTTGTTCAAACCAACTCTGTAATTCATCAATCATCTGATGTTTCCTAGGTGTGGTGTTAAAAATGTTCCTGTCTTTTGCCTTTTACGTCGGTCCTGAAATTCCCCCGTCTTTACGCACCCGCCAAAAATGCACAATCATAAAAATCATAATTATAAAGGGAAGGCCGATGCAGTGCAGGACATAAAAACGCAAGAGGGTTGCCTCCCCCACAAAACGTCCGCCCAATAACGCAAAGCGCACGTCACTCGCCCCATGTACAAAATTCACATCCCCTAAGGCGAGTAAAGCGGAACCCGGCCCGGAAGTCCCGAAAAACGGCGTCGCTCCCGCCATGTTCGATCCCACCGTGATAGCCCAAATCGCAAGCTGATCCCACGGCAGAAGGTAACCCGTGAAACTTAACAGCATCGTCAGCACAAGCAAAACAACGCCCACCGTCCAATTAAACTCTCGCGGCGGCTTGTACGACCCGGTCATAAATACTCTGAACATATGCAGCCAGACCGTAATAACCATCAAATGCGCCCCCCAGCGGTGAATCTCACGCATAATCCCTAACGGCACTTGTTCGCGAAGATCAATAATATCGCCATAAGCATATTCGACCGTCGGACGGTAGTAAAACATTAAAAGAATTCCGGTCACCGTCAAAACCAGAAAAATAAAAAAGGACAGCCCGCCCATGCACCACGTGTATTTGACTTTCACGGCATGTTTGGGCAGACGAACCGGATGTAAATGTAAAAAAACACTGTTTAAAACC
The DNA here is from genome assembly GCA_964359575.1 of uncultured Planctomycetales bacterium. Taxonomy (GTDB): domain Bacteria; phylum Omnitrophota; class Gorgyraeia; order Zapsychrales; family GWA2-47-8; genus 2-02-FULL-48-11. The sequence continues at coordinate 7,504 of CAYHTV010000030.1, read as the reverse complement.
ACCATCATCCGCTGGCGGCGATTGCGCGGGATTCCCGTACGGAAGATAGCCCGACCGACCGGGGTTTGCAAAAATTTTTCAACTAAATTTTTTTGTTCCTCTGCCATTATTAAATCTCCAATAAAAGTCACACGTCACAAAGTCACATGTCACAAATTATTTCAAACTTTTCGGTTTAAACTTGTGACGCTGTGACCTTGTGACTTTTTTACACTACCAAATACGACTCCGGATCGCTCCACTCCCCTTTTTCCTGTTGAAACTTTTTTGTTTTATCAATCACGATTTGGCCGTCATCGGCTAAATAAATTTTAAAACGCTCCAAAGGCCGCGGCGCCGGCCCTTCAAAATTGATGCCGGTCTTATAAAAACCGCTGCCGTGACAGGGACACTTAAATTTGCTTTCCGCACCCAGCCAGTTCGGCGTGCATCCCAAATGCGTGCAAACAGTTGAAAGGACAAAAATCTTTTCGCTGTCACGCACCAGCCATACCGCATATTTATCTTTCCAGCGTTCTGACACTTCTCCGATAGGATATTCATCGGGAAATCCCGCGCGAAAACTTTGTTTAGGCTCAAAAAGCACATTGGGAAACATGTAGCGCAAAAACATCGCGCCATATCCGCCAATCACCGCAATAAAAGCGGCCCAGCCCACTGTCGCCCATTTAATAAAGGTACGACGGTCCATTGATTCTAAGTCTGGCGTGGTTGGTGCCGCAACCGGTTTTGGCGCCTCGGCAACACTCGCCCGGTTAATGGGCTTAGCCACTATCTCTTGTGAAGCCTTGATTTGTTCCGGAGTAACAACCGGTTTGGGTGGAGGCACTGCGGGTTTGGGCACAGACATAGGTGGCGGTACCGGTGCTGACACCGGAGGCGGCGTTGGTGCTGGCAGCGGTGTAGGATTTGGCGGCTGGTTATTTGGATTGGTTTGCGAATTTTCTAAATTCATAATGCCTATTTTTTCAGTTTTAACTTCTTCTCGAAATATTCCAAAGCGGCCGCGCGAATTTTCATATTTTGATCAGTCTGCGCCAGCTCTTGAATTTTTGTGTCTAGCTCCGGCACCTCAACTCGTGCTGCGCCGGCAATCACCGCCAAAAGGATTTGGTTCTGCTCCTGCGGATCAATTGCGGAAAAGCCTGACAAATATTTTCGATCCAGCAATTTTAATAAAATTTCTTTACCCGAGGCATCATTCATCTGTGCTAACGATAAAGCCGCACCCCATTTTACATTGGGCTCAGAATCATTCAAAGCTTTTTTTAAAATTTCTTTAGCGCCATAATCCCCTATCACTCCTAAAGATACAGCAACTCCCGAACGTATTCGAGGATTGGGATGAGCGCTGTACTGACTCAGCGTTGAAACCGCCCGCTTTTCCCGCAGCATCCCCAAGGCATAAATGATCGCGTACAAATTTTCTTCTTTTTCTTTTTCAATATGTTGAAGCAACGGCGGTAAAAATTCCGATTTGCCAGTACGTCCCATGGCCAGCGCCAAATACTGACGCACCCGGGGATCATCGTGCTCAGATTCTTTAAAAGCCTTTATCATTTCCGAAACAAAGCGGTCGTCTTGCGGAACAAATGCGGGCGTCGCGAGAATTTTTGAGAGTTCAAAAGCGGCCTGCCAGCGTTTTGTCGCGCCCCCGACTTTGATATCGTTTAAATAGTCATAAACAGTCTGCTGTTCACGCGTCAAAAGATGGCCGGCCGTGAACAAAAGGATGCAAAACACGGCAATCAAAAATGGAATAACAAAAAAAGAATGGATGATAACGTTAAAAAATGATTTTTCGGTTTCTGGGATTTCCTGGGGTACCGGCGGGTTGGGTTCGAGTTCAGAGGGATTCATCGCTTAAGCTCGGCCAAATGGTTTTTTGCGTCTTCTTGCGTAGAATACGCGTGCGCGTAATCAGCTAAAATTATCACATCATGGGCGTGATCAACTTCCAAGACCCCATCGCCAATAGCAAAAAATTGCTGTCGATGGGGTTCTTTCACATTTAAAACCCCAATCTTAAGGGCCGTCACCATCGGCGCGTGCCGCGCCAGGATACCGAATGATCCTAATTGACCGGGCGCCGTCAATGACTCAACAGGGGCATCAAAAATTTGCCCTTCGGGGCTCAGGATAGAAAGTTGATACGTTAACATATTAAAATTGCATACTGCATGTTTTTAATTTTTGAACTTAACTTTTAAGTTGCTTCGCCTTTTCGAGCACTTCATCGATATTCCCAGCCATATAAAAAGCCTGCTCAGGGACGGCATCGTGCCTGCCTTCCAAAATTTCCTTAAAGGAACGGACGGTGTCAGCCAGCTGGACATATCGCCCTTCTTTTCCGGTGAACTGTTCGGCCACATGAAACGGCTGCGATAAAAATTTTTGAATCTTGCGGGCGCGGTCCACTGTTAGACGATCCTCATCGGACAACTCATCCATCCCTAAGATGGCAATGATATCCTGCAATTCCTTATATTTTTGTAACGTTTCCTGCACTCCCCGCGCTACTTGATAATGTTCTTCGCCGACAATCTGCGGCGTTAAAACCGATGACGTGGAAGAAAGCGGATCCACCGCCGGATAAATCCCTAACTCCGCAATCGGGCGGGAAAGTTCTGTCGTCGCATCCAGATGCGAAAAAGTAGCGGCCGGCGCCGGGTCGGTGTAATCGTCCGCTGGAACATAAATCGCTTGAATCGACGTGATCGAACCCGATTTGGTCGAAGTGATCCTCTCCTGCAGCTCGCCCATGTCCGTGCCTAAGGTGGGCTGATAACCGACGGCCGATGGAATTCGTCCTAAAAGCGCCGATACTTCCGAACCGGCCTGCGTGAAACGGAAAATATTATCAATAAACAAAAGCACATCCTGGTGCAATTCATCGCGGAAATACTCAGCCACGGTCAACGCCGAAAGTGCCACACGGGCCCGCGCGCCCGGCGGTTCATTCATCTGTCCATAAATCAAAGAGGTTTTGTCGATGACGCCGGCCTCCTTCATTTCTCTAAAAAGCGCGGTTCCCTCACGGGTGCGCTCCCCCACCCCGGCAAACACCGAAAACCCGCCGTGTTCTTTGGCGATATTGTTGATCAATTCTTGAATGATAACTGTTTTGCCGACACCCGCGCCGCCAAACAAACCGACTTTGCCGCCTTTACGGTAAGGCGCTAACAAATCAATAACTTTAATTCCGGTCACTAAAATCGTATCTGACGTATTTTGTTGATCGAATGCCGGCGCCTTACAGTGGATCGGCATGCGCTGTGCTGTAATAATTGGTCCCACTTCATCAATCGGCTCCCCCAACAGATTCATAACCCGGCCTAAAGTTTCTTTGCCGACCGGCATCGTCATTCCAGCGTTGGTATTCAAAACCAAAGTACCACGCACCAGTCCTTCGGTGCTGTCCATAGCAATTGCCCGAATGACATTATCCCCCAAATGCTGAGCGACTTCCAAAGTAAGGTTGTTCTCTTTGTCATTAATCGAAGGGTTGGTTGCTTTTAAAGCGGTAAAAATGGGCGGCAGCTGGCCTTCCGGGAAGGACACATCCACAACTGCTCCGAGGACTTGAGTGATTGTTCCACCATTAGATTTCTGAGTTTTAATCATAAAAGAACTCCATTCTTTGGATGACTCTTCCTTATTTCAACGCCTCCGCTCCCGAGACAATCTCAATCAATTCTTTGGTAATAGCGGCCTGACGGGCCCGGTTTCGCAATAGTGTGTACCTATCGATCAAATCGCTCGCGTTTTGCGTTGCTTTATCCATCGCACTCATGCGCGCGCCGTGCTCGCCGGCGGAATTTTCCAAAAGCGCGTAATAAATTTTGAAATATAAAAAACGCGGAATCAAAAACTGCAGTAATTCCACTTGCGCCGGCTCAAAAATATAATCGGTCGAAAGAGGCGCGGCAGAGCGGGTCAAGCTCATGGATTCGATCGGCAGAATTTTTTCCAGCATGGGAGTCTGCGAAAGCGGATTATTAAACTGATTGTACGCCAAATAAACCTCGTCATATTCTCCCGCCACAAACCAGCGGCTTAACTCTTCCCCAATCTCTTTAGCCTTCAAGAAATCCGGCTTGGCGGTTGTATTTTCATAAAGTTTCCGCCGGCTGCCGCGCATTTTAAAATACATAAACCCGCGCTTGCCGCAGAAGCTTAAGTCGACTTTGTCGTAAACCATTTTTTTTTCACGCATCCAGGCCACAACTTTTTTACCGAGATTGTTATTAAAACCGGCGCACAGCCCCTTGTCCGATGTGACCACGAGCACCATGACATTTTTTACCGCTTCGCGGGTGCGCAGCAAAGGATGAGTGTCGGCCTGCACCGAAGCAGCCAAACGGGCAATCAACTCGGTCAATTCCCACGCATAGAGTTTAGCGCGCGACTGTGCGTGCTGCGCCTGGCGCAGTTTGCTCGCCGCAACCAGTTTCATGGTTTTGGTGATTTTCGCGATATTTTTTAAACTGCGGAGCTTATTTTTGTATTCTTTGAGACTGGGCACGTTATTTAAATGTTCTTTTAAAATCCACCAGCAGTTTATTCAATTCTTCCTTCACCGTATCCGTTATGGCTTTTTCTTTATTAAGAAGGCGCAAAAAATCCGCGTAGGTAGAATCCAAGGCGTCATAAAATTTTTTCTCGAAATCATTCACTTTATTAACCGGGATATCATCCAGGTAGCCGTTCACGCCCGCGTAAATAAACGCGACCTGTTTGGCCACTCCCAATGTTTCGTGGACGCCCTGCTTGATAACTTGCATGAGGCGTTGTCCCCGCTCCAATTGTTTGCGCGTATTCACATCCAGATCCGTGGCAAATTGAGAAAAGGCCGCCAACTCCCGGTATTGCGCTAAATCCAGGCGCAAGGTTCCGGCGGTTTGCTTCATGGCTTTGATCTGCGCATCGCCCCCCACCCGAGATACCGAAATCCCCGGGTTAATCGCTGGGCGCTGGCCGGCATTAAATAAGTCTGTTTCCAAAAAAATTTGCCCGTCGGTGATGGAAATAACGTTGGTGGGAATATACGCCGAGACATCACCGGCTTGGGTTTCAATAATCGGCAAAGCGGTAAGACTGCCACCGCCCTTTTTCGCGCTCATTTTGGAGGCTCTCTCCAAAAGCCGGCTGTGCAGGTAAAAAATATCCCCTGGATAGGCTTCCCGTCCCGGTGGACGGCGCAGCAAAAGCGACAATTGGCGGTAGGCTTGAGCTTGTTTAGTCAAATCATCGTAAATAATTAAAGCATGCCGGCCGCTGTCGCGGTAATATTCGGCCATGGCAGTCCCGGAATACGGGGACAAAAATTGCATGGGTGCAGGGTCAGAGGCAGTTGCCGCGACAATTGTAGTGTATTCCATGGCGCCATATTTTTTCAATGTTTCGTAAACTTGCACGACCGTTGAACGTTTCTGCCCAATCGCAACATAAAAACAATACACCCCCTCGCCGCGCTGGTTGATAATCGTATCAATAGCCAGTGTTGTCTTCCCAGTTTTGCGATCTCCAATAATCAATTCCCGCTGACCGCGGCCAATCGGAGTGAGCGCGTCAATGACTTTCAATCCGGTTTGCAAGGGCTCATGCACATTTTGCCGGTCAATAATTCCCGGCGCCTTAACTTCGATCTGCCGGAATTCACTCGCCTTAATTGGCGCATTCCCATCAATCGCTATCCCCAGCGCATCGACAATCCGCCCGACCAAACCTTCCCCCACGGGAACCGAGACGATAGTTTGGGTGCGCTTGACCATATCGCCTTCTTTAACATAGGAATCTTCGCCAAAGACCGCGATGCCGACATTGTCCTCTTCCAAATTCATGGTCATGCCGCGGATACCGCTTTCGAACTCAACCAATTCTCCGGCCATGACATTGGAGAGACCGTGCACGCGCGCAATACCATCGCTCACGCTTAAAACCGTCCCCACCTCGTAGGTGGCAGCGTTGGTTTCGTAATCAGCCAGCTGTTTTTTAAGAATCGCTGATATTTCTGCGGGTTTTAAATCCATTCCATTCTCCTTTATGCCATCATCACGGTTTCTTTAAACCGTTTGAGCTGTGTCTGAATACTATAATCGTAAATTAAATCTCCAACCTGAACTTTGAATCCCCCCAGCAAATCCGGATCGATGGCCATGACAGCCTGAACGTCTTTTTCAAAATATTTTTGCAATTTTTCACAAATTGTCTGCACCTGATCAGAGCGCAACGGGCAAACACTGCTGACCGTCACCGTCAAAATGTTTTCGGTCTGCAAATACAGCCTCTCAAATGCTTCCCAAACCCATACCAGCTCGCTCAAGCGCGATTTTTCAGTTAAAAAGAGCACAAACGTGAAGGTCATCGATGAAATTTTATTTTTCAAAATATCGATAAGGATTTCAATCTGCTTTTGAAATGGAATCACTGGATTGCGCAAAAATTGGGCAAACTCATTAGAATTGTGAACCAGCAACGCAATCGATTTCATATCGGAATAAACGGCCGCGAGCTGCCTTTGCTCTTGGGCGAGTTCAAATAACGCCTTGGCGTACGCTTTCGCTGCCCTATGACTTTTCATAATGCTCCGGCTTGAAATCTTTTAAAAACTCATCAATCAATTTTTGATGCTTGTCCTGATCCAAATTTTCGCCGAGTATTTTGCTGGCTAATTGCACGGCGACTTCCACGCTCTCTTGGCGCAGCATGACTTTAGCCTTCTGCTGCAGCGCGCCTAACTCCGCGGTGGCATTTCCTAAGACAATACCGGCTTCTTCCTTGGCCTTATTTTCAATGACGCGTGCCGCTTCCATCGCTGCCTTGCGGGAACGCTCCACGATTTCTTTGGCCTTTTCGTCGGCCTGGCTGATGATCTGCTGGCTCGTGGCATTGACCTTAGCCAATTCTTCGCGCGCCTTTTGCGCATCTTCCAGGGAACGGCGGATATTTTCTTCGCGCGCGTCCAGAGCATTTAGGATCGGTTTCCAGGCAAATTTGTAAAGAACCGCTAAAAGCAAAAAAAACGTAACCCATGTCAACAGAACCATGGTCAAATCCGGCGAAATGACGCTCGGGTCTTGGTGCGTTTGTGCGCCATTCGGCGCAGCTTGAACAGTTGCCGCAAGTGTTGCTAAAGAATTTTGTGACATGATTTTTATAATAGATTCAAAAATTGGCTTGCTGGCCAATAACTGATTAACTGAATTTGCCTAGCCTTTTAATGCTAAGAAACAGATAACTGCCGCGAAAAGCGCAACCCCTTCGATCAGGGCAGCGGCAATCAACATGGCGGTTTGAATCTTATTGGTGGCCTCGGGTTGACGAGCAATCGCCTCCATGGCTGAGCCGGCCAATCGCCCAATCCCCAAGCCAGCGCCGATAGCGACTAACCCGGCCCCTACTGCAGCAAACGTTCCATGAAATCCTTCCATACTCTTGTCCTTTCGTAAACGTTATTCTTTAATTTTGTCTTTTGAGGGTTTACTTTACCGTTTAAGTGATA
>CAYHTV010000029.1:8193-18748 GCA_964359575.1 uncultured Planctomycetales bacterium | reverse complement strand
GCTGGGCGAAAATAATATTTTTGAAGATCAGTCCCTGAGCGCTATTCTCCCAATATTGTTATTTGGTTTTATTCTCCTGAGTGTGGCGGCAATTGTCATGTCAATGTCTTCCTCGTCCTCACGGCTCTTGAGTCAAAATGAAAAAATATTGGAATTTTTAAAAGAATCGGCTGAGCCGGCCGCTGACGACGGTAAGCCCATTTTATTTTTCCCGTTGTGGAGTACGGATGGAAAACAATCATATTTAGGAAATTTTGCCGAGCCGCTCAATATCCTTAAACGTTTGGCCAGATATCTTGCCGCCAGTCATCATGTGGTGATTCATTATCCGTATAAAACTGTTTTTGAAATTCCAGAAAATACCATGGCCATTTTACAAAAATTCCTTAACCCAGGTGAAATTAAGTTCGTCAACTTGGAGTTTTTAAATGGGAATAATGACCGCTTGGCCGGGATTATTGATTTTGCTTTTACGATGAATTATCGTGATTATTCTTTAGAGGCTTGGAAACATCTGCCTCGCTACGATGTGGGGACTTTGGAAAATGGAAGCCGATACAGATACCAATTAAAGTTTAATGGTTTATGGCCTCTGCCCGGCGGTTACGAGGAAATCGTGCGCTCTTTGGAAAGCCGATTAGCGCCGGAATTGAAAGCGGAACTCGCCACCGAACTGCGCCTTGATTCGGCGTTAACCCAACGGGCATGGGGCGTGGGGTACGCGAATTCTGAAGTGGTCCAACTCGCCTATTTGAATATGCTGGGCTGGCTGATGCAAAAGTACAATATGTTTCCACAGGGGATCACTTATCTGTGGCTCACCGGCAATGGCGGAAGCAACGACGCGCTATTTAATGAAATGAATCTGCGCCTGATACGCCAGATCAATCAACGCTTTCAAGAGCGCGCCGGCGTTTTTAAGGATGGTACACAGAGATCGCCGCGGCTTTTGGTGCATTGGATGGGCAATGAATATGCCTGGTTTAAAGAAGGCGAGACAAAGGCTGTGATTATTTCATCCGCTGAACTCACTTCCCAAGATATTGTCGTTATCAAAACTCGTCCGATTGCGCAATCACAATTGCTCAAAGCGCTTCTGGCATCGGCATTAGAACCATGCCCGCAACGCATCCCGAGTTTGATGACTGGGGTGGGAAGTTATATCAACGCGGCCTTGACGAGCATCTTGACGGGTGCGCCGGTTTTGCATGATGGGACTATCGGACACATCAAAACTGCCAGATTTGAGCTTGAGTCTGATCCGCGTTCTAAAAAAATTGCCGAGGAATTTTTGGCCGGGTACAGCAGCGCAGCCGGTTATTCCAAAGAATTTATTAATGACATCTTGGCGCTAAATGGGTACTTTTTCCGGATAGAACTAGATCGTCATCCCGAGCCGGGCCGGAGCGGTTTTGAGATTCTTCCATTATGGGCCAAGTTTACGGATTTAGACCACGGCGATCAGGGAAACTGGATCAAAAGAATATTCAATGACTGTCCCAAAAGTGACAGTCACTTTTGGGACAGTCATCTTTTGGCAAAAACGGGCGGCCTGAACTGGGCGGCGCTAGAGCAGTTTGTGGCGCGAACTGATGTGGCCAATAAAATAGCGGAGGATGTGAGGCTTGCGGCAAGGGATTTGCAAACAAGCCGCGAGCCGGAGGCAAGCCCAGAGAAGAAAGGCAGCCCGATAAATGGCGAACCGGCAATGACTCTCACTGAGGCCTGGAAGATTGTCCATGAGGCCGGACGAGGATATAGCATTATGATATCCAGTGATGGTGCCTTGACATCTGCTTTTAAATTTATCCGAAGAATCACAGTAAACGCTCAATTATCATCAGGAGCGAAAATTGTCGATCTAGGTTCGGGGCCTAATACGGTGCTGCCCCGCATTTTGGGAAGTAAACTTCCGAAAGGGGTGACTATTTACGCTCTGGATCCTGCTGTGCGAATAGAACAAACGGAAGTTGGTGTGACTCCCATGGCTGTCCCGGCGGAAAAAAATTCTCTAACTTCAGACAGTATCGATGTTTACTATCTGATTTTTAGTTTGAACTATACGACCGATCCGGCAAAGGTCATGCGCGAAGTTTATCGAACGCTAAAATCCGGCGGCCGCGCTGTAGTGCTTGTACATTCGCAAAATTCCAAAATTGTCATTTCGCTAAAAGATAGAATGTCCATTCTTCAGAAAGACATATCATTTTTTTCATCGTTAGCACACATTCTTGTAACGGAAGATGAAGGATTCGCAAAAAATATTTTAAGAAGAGCCATTGCTGAATTCCCATCAAACAGCGAGAGATGGGTTTTAGAACTATTGTCTGCCTTATCAGAATTAGGCCTCGCTGAAATTAAACAGAAGTTAAGAGATAAACTTGATCTTGATTTATGTCTTAAGCAATCAATAGCGGAACGTATGGTGATTAGGTCTTTAATCGATGGCCAATTTTTACCGGATTCGTTGAATGAGGCGCGGGAATTTTTCGAGCAAAATGGTTTTAAAGTGCAAGACGCTGAACGATTGGTCAATCATGACAGAGAGGAGATGGGTTATGGGATAGAATTGATTAAGCGACCTATCGAGGATCTGCCGAGAACAGAGAGAGCGGTCGTTTCTCATACAACTCTTCCATTGCCCGTGCCAGTTCTTCAGGCAGGTCCCAAAGATTTAAGGGATCTATGGCTCTTTCTCATTTCCATCTTATTCGCAACGGTGGTGGCGGTCTTGAATTCCAGCGGGCGATCGAGCGAGGGAGAAACACTTTTTGCCGGCGCGGATCCGGTGAGTGTGCTCGCGGCGCTGGGGTTGGGCTGGGGGATGTTTTTACGTAGGATGGGTGGCCCAACCGGAGCCGTACAAAAGCGTTTTGACAAAATTGCTCAGACGATTCTTAAATTACCTTTTTCCGTGAGGATAATGAGGCCTTTGAGTTTATCAGGAGGGCAAGTGGAAAGCAGTTTCCTCAGCGCTTCGATGATAGGATCAGCATATGGCGGGTGGATGCCGATATGGATAATATTGAATTCGGAAGGTGGAAACAAAGAAAGATTGGTGAAATCTTTATCAAGAGTGATCAGAATTCTTCCCTCTTCCTTAGCTCGGCGGGCATTGGTCATATCCGTTGAAGAGGGATCAACGCGCACGGCATCGTGGCCCCAGAGTGATAGTGTTTTTATCAGTTTAACAGGAATGTCTTCATCGGCTAAGAATTTGAACATAGGAATAAAGATCAGGCCGGCTCAAACGGAAGATATTCTAGATGCTTCGCGTACTCTGCGGCAAAGTGCAGGGCGGCTTGGACGTGCTCCAATTTCAGTTGGGGATAATAATCTTCACCGACGATTTGTTCAGGTTTTAACCCGCCTTCTAGAAGTTCTAAAACAACGTAGACCGGAATTCTCGTCCCGCGGAAACAGGGTTTCCCATGTTGGATTTCAGGATCAACGCTTAGATATTTTTGAAGATTCATATTCTGTTCCTTTACCGGGAATTTATTTGGGGCATTTTTTGAATTTTATTGCGCGTACTATTCGAACTATAACACGCGGGATTTTGACTGTCAAGGGAAGAGCTGGAATTGCAGATGTCGAGAGAAAATGGGGTGCCGTACCCAGCGCAGTTGGGGTCTTCCTCCTTTCTCTCTTATTCGCAACGGTGGTGGCGGTCTTGAATTCCAACGGGCGGCCGCTCGAGGGGAAAATCCTTTTGGCCGGCGCGGATCCGGTGAGTGTGATACTGGCGCTGGGGATGGGATGGGGCGCGTTTCTGCGTCGCCTGGGCCGCGATCAGAGCAGTCAAGCGCGGTATGGCGCGATAATGGATCAGGTTTATCCGCAAGGGGGGAATCGGCAAGGACGGCTGGATGCTTTGCAAAACTTTGTTGAAAGCTCCGGTGAAAAAATACCCGAAGGCGTAAGCCGCGACGCCGTTGAGGATATTTTCAAGCGATTATTTTTAGAAGTCTATTTACAAACCGGCGAGGATTTGATTCGCTCGGGGGTTTTGCGATCTTTTGCAGAAGAAAAGAAGGGCATTGATTATTCCAGAAGGCCCTCTCATTTTAATGTCAATAACAGGGTAGTATTCCCCTTTGAAGATCTTATAGGGAAAAGAGATTCTCATAGGACAAAATCATGCTCAAAGAACTCAGGGCGGGGAAGATTTAATATCATAGGGGTGAGTTTAGGATATTTGGCTCTAGCTTTCTCCATTGCATCCTCACCAGTAAATATTTCACCATTACAAAGTATGACAGCTTTACCGCCATATTTGTTAACCAATTCCTCAAAATGTTTGGTAACAAATTCATCATTATCAATATTCTTCATTCTATTTTTGATTTTTGTTTTCATCATTGTTCCTCCTTTTGTTCAAACTGTAACACGATCACCAAAAGAAGTCAAGACAGGCGGGGGAAAGGACATCCTATTATTATCTATTTCAGCGGCAGAAAAACCTCAACTCAATTCCCGTTGGGCGGGTGACATGGGACGAAAAAGTGACTGTCCCCAAAGTGACAGTCACTTTTGGGACAGTCACTCGATGATTGACCCTGCCAAGCCGCGGGAGGGAAAAACCGAAGCGCAGGTGGGGGAACAATTTGATAAATTAAGAAATAAAGGTTTTGAAGGATTCAGCAAAAATAACCGGTCGCAGGAATTTGAGCAGGCGGTTAAGCTCCTTATGGTTAATTTAGAGAAGATCAGCCGAAAAGCTGAGCTTGAGAAATTAAAACAACTCTTAGCTGCGCAGCACGGCGGTATTTTAACCGGCGACGATGAGAGTTTAATTTTTTACGGCGCTAATGGTCTTGATTTAGAAAATAATGAAATCATCCTTCTTGCCCTGAATGCTAATAACGGCTCCCGCCTCTCTGCTTTCGATCTCGCCGCCCATTTATTGCATGAACTCAGCGCCTTAACCGATAGAACAAAAACCCATGAGCAGAACGAAGAAGTAGAAAGAGAATTCCGAACATGGATGACCACTCATCAAGAAACTAAAGTTGAACTTAATGCGGCGACAGCCGAAGACCTGATGGATGTGTTTGCGGATGTTGATTCCGATCTTCACAGGAGGAGAGCTTTGGCAGGGCGGATTCTGGCTCAACGAGAAAAGGGTCCATTTACCAGCCTGGAACAATTGGCGCGGAATGTCAAAGGCATTGGCCGTTCAACTTTAGAGCAGGTCAGAGATCGTCTTTATGTGGCCCAATCTCCCGCCGAAGGAATAACTAAGCCCAAGGCGATCGATCTGGCCCGAATGTCGGATCAGGACTTACTGACATGGCACAGCGAGTATCATTCAAGCGTTGAGTCATTAGTTGAAGCCGAATACCGTGATGCTTTGACGGGACAAGTACTCATTAGTTGGTTTGAATCTTATGTGCGGCCGCTCATGCCCGGTTTTAATCTTGGTGATCTTGAAAACAGATTAAAGACGGCAGAGGAAGTAGATAGCTTAACCCTATTTTCTTTAATGGATAGGATTCGTAAAGAAGTTTTTATGGCTAACGGTATTATTTATGAGACATCCGCATTCAACCCGACAATGGCTATGGCTAGAATCATAAAGACCGAGCAGCGATTCACTCCGGCTGGTCATTGTGTCCCGGTTTATGTGGTAAGGGAAATTTTAGATACATTCGGCGCCGGGGTGGCGCATAACGATTATATTGTCCGTCCTATAGGAACGGAAAGAGCGCATCAAGAGACTGTCAAAGCTTGGCGGGCGATGGAAGAGAAAAGTAAAAGAGAAGGGACTATTGGAGTTCCCTCAAATGTTTTGATGGGATATCTCATCGCGGGACGCAGTCTGCTGCGGCATTCCAATCCTCATCGGGTTATGGTGGAAACGGATATGATGGAGGAGCTGGCCCATGCTGACAGCCGGATTTTTATGAACGATGCTTTCGGCCGTAATATCATTCCGACTATTGATCAAGACATTGTCGATGGAATTCGGGTTCTACTAAGAGGGGAAGGGTTGTTCTGGAATTATTTACAAAAGCTGCTGAAGGAACCCCTCGGGATACAAGCTGATTTTGCCAGGTTATTTTTTGAGATAGAGGCGAAGTTAAAGGCTATTTCGGAGGGTGCTTCACCGGCTTACGCTTTTTGGGAAATTTTTGTCGGCGGGATACTTAAAATAAATGCGGGTGAGAGCTCGCATTATCAGCGGACGTTTGAAACAGTAGCCATGATGCTGGCCGAAAATATTCTCGGCCGAGCGACATCGGATATCGATGATTGGAAGCCTTATTTAGTTTCCCAGATGGATAGTCCTAAAGCGTGGGAAGAAAGTCTCAGAACCGCCGCGGGAGAAGTTTACCGTAGAGAATTTTTAACTCTTTTAGAAAGGAAGAATTTTCTGGGTGCTGGACGATCAGAGAAAGGTTCGCTAGGCACAGGATTTCCTCAACCCCGCGATACCGAAAGGGGGGATATCCCGGGAGATCATCTCCGGGGTCTCCCGGGGCTGGTCATTCTATTCTTTGCTTTGATCATGAATATAATTCTCGCGGCGCAATCTAAAGCGCAATACCGGGGGGTCCCCTATATCCCACCCGTAAAATCGAAATCTGATTCTTTAAACGAGCCCTTTTTGACAAGCGCAATGAAAGAAACCGATGCTCAGGCTCTGCAGTCAATCTTCAACAGCCAGGATTCGTTTAATAAAGAAGAGATCGCGGAGATGCTTTATGATGTTATAGGAAGCGTTTATGACGGCAAGGCAATTTTGATTTCAAATCACCTATTGCTTACGGCTGCTCATGTGGTCAGGTCTAATGATCCCTTCACAATTAAGGTTAAAAAGCAAAAACAACGTCATGGGCCGGCATTAAAGGATATGCCTTGGGGAGCGAGGATTATTGTTCAGACACCCTTTGGAGAACAAAATGATTTGGCCCTTTTACGGGCAGATCAACCGCTGCCCTGGCCAGGCAAAAAGGCTTTAAGTCTAACCCCTGTTAAAGATAGGGGGACCATTGTGATGTTTTACCGTATCGAAGATTCTGCCCGGGAGGATGTCCGGAAGTTCACGGACGGGCGGTCCCATTTATCAATTTTGCGCACAGAAAATATTTTATGGGGAATCCGATTGTTGCCTTCGGATTCACTGCTGTTGGAACGGTGGGGATATGTTTTATGGAAGAAAAAAGATGCCCTCCCGCTTTCTCTGCAAGGGATTCAAGATATCTCTAAAGAGGATGTTATTGCCGCGCGAGGGGATAGATACAGGCTTTCTACAATATTAGTATTTAAAGGAGACAGCGGAACCCCTCTATTTTATTCAAATGGGAGAGAAGGGTTTGTCTTAGCCGGGATTCTTGCCTATACTGAATTTCCTGTATTTAATAAGGTGAAATTAACCGCCCCGGAACAAAAGCTTTATAAAGATGATCCATTTTTTGATCCGGAGAAAATGCGTTATCGTGGGCTGGGCGGCTTTATGCATTCTCAAACCATCCGTACATTCTTAGAAGAATATCTTAAGCATCTTAAGAGTGATGATAAGCCAGTATCTATATCCGATCAAGAAAAAGAGAAAGGGCATGGTTTAGTTGAGGCCTTGGTTGGGATGGGAGCGGGCGGGTTCATAGGGATGGCAAATAGATGGGATGGGCAAATCCTCACGCGGCTCATTGCCTTTGGGATTCTTTTGGCATTGATCTATTGGTTTGTGGTTCCCAAAGTTTTAGAGGATAAAGACGCGCAGCCTGAGACAGGAATTAAGAAGGATATCGCGCGGATTAAAATTTTGATTGAGGAGAAACAATTTTCACAAATCGCGGAAGCAATAAAAGAAATCAAAGAGGCAAAAATTTTGGAAAAGCTGCCTGCCTCTGCTTCCCTTGTCCGCAAGGAATGGGTGGAAATGTTTGAGATGCTGCTTAATGCGTTATTGAATGAAACATTCTCACGGATTCATGCCCATCAGGAAAATAAAGATGAGTGGGCGCCTCTGCTGCGACAAACCGTCCAGGATTTTGATCAGACGCTGAATAAATTGCGAAAAAGAAAAGATTTTCCTGCTTGGCTGTTGAAGGATCCGGAATTAAGACGAATTAATTTCTACGCCCGCGCTGCGGCCGCTTTTGTCAGGTTCCAGCAGCTGGACCAGGCTATTGAGTTCTTGAAAAAAGCAAATGGCTTTTTTGATCAATCAGTTGAACCGAGGAAAATTGAGGCTGTTCATGCCATTGTGTATGGTTATAATTCGATTACGCAGGATATCTTTGAGCGTGCTAAGAGTAAAAGCAAGGGAGAGGAAGCACCTTTCAGAATATTTGTTGAGCAGTATTTTTCACAGGCCAGGGCATTCTTGTCTCAATCTTATGATTTAATCAAGCGGTATGACACCCGGAGGGATTTAAGTGATCAAATTGGGTTTCTGTTCTTAAATCAAATCAAGCGCGGATTATTAGCCGTTTCTTTGCGCAGTCTTGATGAAGCCAAAATAAGCCTGGAAGAGGCGCTTTTAACTTTAGAAGGGAATGTCCGCAATAATCAAAAAAATAATATTAGACAGGAAACGGGATTACAGGAATCTGAAACCACAGTCAGTATGGAGGTCAGGCGTCATGCACATATTTTGGCTGTGGCATTAAGCAAGGCGGCCAAGTCAGCGGCCGCAAAAAGACATTTTCCAATTCTTAAGAAATCGTTTTATTACATAATTTGGCTTCTTAAGCATCATTGGGATGATATCTATAATTTAGAAAAAAATCAGCACTATATTGATATTTTTGAGGACTACTTAAAAACAACGCTTGCTATAGTAAAAAGTTCTCTCACAGGCATGGGGGAAAATCATGGATGGGCTGAAGAGTTTACAAGGATATCGAAGATACTGCGGCGTATTTTTGATCAGCATGGCCGGACTATAACTTTATCTTTAGATGCGGATGCGGCATCGAATGCCCCATCAGCCGAAGATGGTGATGCTCTTGAAATGACAGTCCCCGCAGGGTTACTGCTCCGATTGAAAAGGGTGCTGCTTATAGCAGCGGCGGGAATATTTATTTTTAAGGAAATTATGATTGTAAGGACAGCCACTGAGAAAACATCGAAGGCATTGCGTTCAAAGCTCGAGGCATCGGCCCCGGTTTCGATTCTTAGCGTAGTTCAGGATATCCCTGGGGTAAGTTTGGAAGGGGATCCTGTCAGCGAGTCACTGGAAAAGTATCTGCGAACCCGGGATAATGTTTTATATCATCTGATACTGAAAATGACCCTGGTTTTTGTTTCGATACCGTTGATACTTTTGGCCATGCTGTGGTTGGGCTGGCAGGTAACAGAAAAAGGCAGGGATGTGTTTTCTGCTTTTGGCGGCGTAGACAATTTCAGAGGCGCTGCGGGCTTCCCTCAAGAATTTTCTCCGGTAAATTTCCTGCGCGCTGGGATGGGTGGTATTGAAATGGTGATCCTGCTGGGTGTCATGGCGGGGTTTGTTTTGGCTGTACCGCGGTATGGGAAACGGGGTGAAAAATTAATTGGACCGTCTGGCAGGGCTAGAGCTGTGAAGGAGTATTTATACGATGCCCTGCCGCCGAAAAATGGCCAGGAAACGTTAATCCTTATTAAGAGAATTGTGGACGGACGAACCATGCGGGGCAACGGCCTGCCTGCCTTTACTCCTGATGCCGAAGAAGCAGTAAATATTCTGTATCGGGCGAACAAAGGGATGGTTATTGAGTTAATTGAGAAATTTTTTAGCAAAAAATTAGGGCATTACCGCAGGCGGGGGATAAGTTTTCATGATCTGCTGGAATGGGCCGATAAAAAACTTGTAAATCTTATTTTAAAAATTAACCAAGAAAAATTAAGCCGTAAAAAATATGACTCAGCAAAACTTTCTGCCATACAGTGGTTTATCAAGGGGGCAATTGTTAAGTATGTTAAGGGAGAAGCTGAGAAAGAAATCTTAAAAAAGAAGAAATCAAGAATTTTATTGTTCGATGATACCAAAGTTAAAGAAAAATTGATTGAGGATCGCCGTGAAGAAAAAGAATGGGGGGAGGCCTTTGAATTTGCTTTAGATCAGTTAACGGATTTAGAAAGGATTGTATTATTAAACTATGGGGCAAGAGGGCTTGAAGGACAATTGATTAATGCCATAAAAGAGGTGGAGGGAAAAAACACCGCCCACGGCGCTGTATCGATGCGAATCTCTAAGCTCAGGCAATCGGCTATAGAGGAAATGAGACAAGGTCTATTAGCGCAAGGAATCGATGGCACCCAGAGGAATATCGCTGTAATAGCCGCACAACTTAGGTCTCGTTTGTTGCAGATGGAAGAATCTCATGCGATCCCTCGTTATTTTATTCTCCGGGATGAGGAATCGGGCAAAAACTCCCCGCCCACTCATTTAGTTGAAGCTTTGAAAAAGCATCAGCATGAAAGAGAAGAAAGGGCAAAACGGCGGAAGCAAGAAACTATCCAGCGGCTGGAAAAAGCAGGCATGCGGTGGCAAGAAAGCTTACATCAACGAGAAGTAAATATTCAGCAATCCCTGCGGCTGGCAAGGAGGCAAAAAGAAATTTTA
>CAYHTV010000029.1:2389-8093 GCA_964359575.1 uncultured Planctomycetales bacterium | reverse complement strand
AGAAGTAAATATTCAGCAATCCCTGCGGCTGGCAAGGAGGCAAAAAGAAATTTTAATTCTCAGAGAAAGGCGGGAGACTCTTGAGCGGTGGGAAAAACAGATGCATCGGCCTTCTCAATCAGCTCAGCAAATTGAAGTTTCAGGGACATCAAAGGAAGAGACCGGCTCTCGATTTATCCAAAGGTTGGCTGAGATTCTTAATGACTATACGCCAAATAGTGAAACAGCCGCTGACATCATTTGGCGGTTAGAAAAAGCGGATATTAAATCGGTTGAGCAGTTAATTAAGTATACTTGGATGGATATTTTTATCCTCACAGGGATCAATGGGGAAGCTTTGGCTTATTTGTGGTTTGCCTTGAGAGATTCTAGGGTAAATGTAAATCTAAATTGGAGTCCTCCTTTAAAGGAAAAAGAACCGTCTAGCTGGGCTGCATTTCGTAATATAAAGCCATTTCAATTTCGTAGTTTAAATAATTTCATTAGAAATCGTTTGATGGGAAAAGGGATGAAATCGGCCGGGCCCGAGAAACGCGGGGGAGAAAGAGGCCGTACGTCCGCCCTCAATTGGATCAATCTTTTCGCCGCTGCTGCGGTTGTCACGGCGGGATTGTTGATGCCGCGCTGGTTTGGGCTTAAGACAGCTTCCTGGGATCAGCGTTTAGGGATTCTTCTCATCATTTATATCAGCGGATTCTTGATCCACGAATTCGCCCATTGGCTGGATGTTGCCTTTAGGATTGGCTTGCGCCAAGCACTCAGTCGAAAACACTGGCCGCAACTGATCCCCTCCCAATTTACAAAAATCAAGACTCGCTCCAAGACCTCTCCCTTTGCCATCAAGATTCGAAAAATTTTAGAACGCGCCGGATTCCTCGGCCGCGGGGTTTTACGTTTGAAAAATTCCTCTTTCCTCGGCACTAAAAAGGCCTTCCGCTTTTTATTCTTTCAAGGAATCACAGTGCCTCATTCCCGCGGCTGGCCCGGGGTCGCCGCCAGCGTGGGAATGATTCCGCTCTCGACGGCTGTTTTGTATTTTGCCTTCCCGGAATGGGCAGCGTATTGGAAGGCCGCGGCTGCGATGAATATTATTTTTGCGTTATCATTGTCCGATTGGATTGTTCCTGTTTTAGAGCGGATTTTAAAATTCGTGGCCCGCCGGCACACAAAAAGTTCAGGGACGCATCATCTTGTATCCGGCCAGTCCGCGATTTTTATGGGAAATCATCCCAGCGTCGGGTTTGACGGGGCGTTGAGCACGGCAAAGGCATTTTTGGACACTGACGGCCGCAAGCCCGGGTATTTAACGGACATGGAACGGGTCGATCCCGTGGTGAGGCTGATGGTGGAGGCGGGATGGGGATTTCCAGTTCAAGGAGAAAGCGGGAACAGCCAGCGCATCGCGGATGCTCTTATCAGCCGGCCCGGGCAGATTATTGGGATCTTTCCGGCCGAGGGAGGAAATCGCTCTCATGGAAAAACTCCTCATGGGAGGGGAAGCCGCGAAACCGAACGCTCCCGTCTGGCGGAGTGGAAAACCGGGGGCGTTACGGCCGCGATTTTAAGCGAATCGCCGATTATCCCGGTGGCCATTTCCGGACGGATCCCGCCGACGATTTCGTTTAAGGTGATTTTGAAATTATTTTTGAATTATATCAGCTTTGGCTTGGTTCCTTCACCGATTGAGGTGACCATTGAATTGGGCAAACCGATCCTGCCGCCCAGATTAGAAGATGCTGTCGACGCGGCAGGAAACATCAGAGATACAGTCAAAGAGGATTTTTTAAGGCGTGTCAAAGAAAAAGTCGAATGGATGCTTTTAGGAAAAGAAATTAACGGCCACGCGTTTCATCCGCATACGGTCCGGGTGCCGTGGCTCATTGATTTAATCACGGAAGCCACGCAAGAGGAAGAGGTGAATATTTGGCGCACGATCGCGAGAATGCCGGAAGGAATGGATATCTTAGATACGCTGGATCCGCGGACTGTCGGCCAGCGGCAGGATTTTCATAACAATCATGAGTTGTGGAATTTTGTGTGGGAGTATTCCCCGCGGCTGATGATTGGGTTAATGGCCAATAATTCCTTTGTACGCCAATATCCCGATGGGACGCATGTCTACCATCTTTCCTTGCTGGAGGCCCTGTTGGCTTTCAGGGATAGTCCTGACGCGGCCGGTGTAAACGGAGTGATTCATCCTCGTGCCGCGGATCAGATTATCGCGGTGTTGATTAATCCGTCGCGGCAGACAGTGGATGTCATCGCTGTCGAAAATCTGCGGGGCATCGCGGCGGCGGTGGAGCGGTTGACTGAACACGATATTAAGGAAATCCGTAAGTATCGGCGGCCGTGGTATGAACGTCTCATGCAGCGGGGCGCGCAATTTATGGATCCGGAGATTGATCAATGGATCGATTTATATCCGCGCTCGTCGTTAAAGGGCTGGGCGAGATTTAAGCAGTACGCGAGGCTTTCAACGAGGATTGTGCTGGATATTGACTTTAAAGTTATCCCGCGGTTATTAGGCTCAGATTATCTGCGTGAGGTGATTAATCTCAACGAAAAATTCACGAAGACTTTAAAATGGCTGCATGGGAGTTTATTTTGGGTGGTCCGTATTGGGGCCTTGTTTTTGTTCGCGGTTGGCGCGTTTTTTGCCGGGTTGGTTTTTACCCGGATGACGCGGTGGATCGGCGGACATTATATTTTGCCGGGATCTATAGAAAATTTTGATTTGATCGCCAAGGCCGTTGAGAAACAAAGGAAGAAAGGCAGGCTGGCCACGATTGCCTTAGCCGGAGAAGACGCCGAGACCGAGGACGGCGTGAAACGCGTGACAGCGGATTATGTGAGGCTGACGGAACTTATACGCGAGCGCTGGAGCGACGCTCAGACGCGTCCGCATTTAGCGGTCAAGATGAGCGCTTTTCATCCCCAATTCGATCCGCAAAATCCCGAGCACCTCGATAAAGTCACGGAGCGTTTAAAATTGATTGCCCTCGCCGCCAAGAATGCGGATATTTATTTGGAGATTGACGGCGAGCGTAAAAAGGCGCGTTCGGCCCAGTTAGAAGTATTCGCGCGGTTGAAGCAGGACTCAGCACTTAAAGAATGGCCAGGCATGGGGATTGCCGTGCAGCATTATTTTACCGACACGCAAGATTTGATCAATGCGCAGCTTAATAAAGCAATTGAAGGAAAAATGAATATTGGCGTCCGTGCGGTCAAGGGGGCGTATTACGAAGAAGAAAGAGCAAATGGCCACGGAGTTTGGGTACAGCAATTTGAGACGGATCAGGCTTACCGCGAGGTTGTAGCACGGCTGCTACGTGAGCGCAATGTGGTGTATCCGATGATTGCCTCGATGAATCCACGGGAACAAAATTTTGCGCATGTGGCCGCCATGGCCTTGGGTGTGGACCTCCAGCGGTATGAGCATCAAATGTTAATCGGCATGCTGCCGCATCTGCAGGATATTATGACCCGACGCGGCCAGCGGCTGCGGGTGTATTTAGTTCTGGGCGATTTTGCCGCCGGGATAAAATATTTTAAACGCCGCCGGGTGGAAATTACGGGCCCCAACGCCATTTCCCGTCGGGTGTATGATCCCAATGTCCCTATCGCGGAATTGGCGCGCCTGAGTAACCCATTACACCCCGTAGGTGTAATGGGTGATCATAGGGCAGCAAGGCCGGACCAAGGTCAAGTGTCTCTGTTTCTCCTGCCGGTTTTGATATTGGCGGCGGTGATGGGGGCGGGCGGGTCGGCGGCGGGGGTGGATACGGCAAGCGTGGATGTTTCCTTTTTCCTCATCGCGGTTTTGGCAGCATGGGTATTGACGTGGGTATCTTCTCTTTTTGGAGACGAAAATAAACCCGCGGCCAGCGGCCATGAAAAATCTCCAAAATCATTATGGATTACCCCCTGGCCGGATAGAAAAGAAGTGAGGAAAAGTGCTGATATGGATATTGCTATTCTAGGCAAGGTCCATGAGCAGGGAGGAGTAGTCGAAGAATGGGAAATTTCTTGGTATTTGGATGATAAGGAAGACGAATCCCGTGAGGCGGCTTTAAAAGTCCTTATTGAAATGAATAAGAAATCGGCGCGAGAAGGGAAATTGGATGTGGCTAGACTTTTGGGAGAAGAGTGGTTGAAGAGTGATAAGCCAACAACTCGTTTGGCCGCGATTGAAATTTTAGGAGAGGTGTACGGGTTAGTCGAAACAAAATGGCGGAAAAAAATTATTAGGGCGTTGGAGGAACATATAGAAGGATTAGAAGGATTCCTTCAAAATAATAATGCTGAGGCGGTTTTAAGGGCCTTAGGCAAAATTTTCCTCGCGGGCGGAAAAATTAATGAACAATTGGTTGTGAAATATATCTCGTCTGATATCAGCCATGCCGCGATTGAGGTCTACGCGAGCATGGTTAAGGAACGGGTGCGAAGAGGAAACAATGATATTTCTTACCTGTTTGGAAGAGATTGGTTAGCAAAACCTTCTTCGAGTTACTTCGTCGCCGCGATTGTTGTGTTGGGGGAAATCTATGGATTAGTGGATTCTAAATGGCAAAGAAAAATTATACGTGCCTTAATGGCCGCGTTAGAAAAGTATTCTAATAGTTTAGAGGTGAAACGCGAAATTTTAGAATCTTTTATTTTAGAGGTAAAAGTCGCAATTTTAGAAGCCCTGGGAAAGATTGTGGAACAAGGCGCTAAAATTGATGAAGAAAAAATTGT
The DNA here is from genome assembly GCA_964359575.1 of uncultured Planctomycetales bacterium. Lineage (GTDB taxonomy): Bacteria > Omnitrophota > Gorgyraeia > Zapsychrales > GWA2-47-8 > 2-02-FULL-48-11. Next base: position 3,356 of record CAYHTV010000029.1, on the reverse strand, counting down.
TGGCCGAATCCAAGATGAGGATGATGCTGTCAGTAACACGGCAATAAAGGTATATGCTGCCATCGCCAAGCAAAAGGTAAAGCAAGGCACGTTGGATGTCTCTGGGTTTTTGAGTGAAAAATGGTTAGGAAACTCAGATTTCCGGTGGCGCTGTGCCGCGGTAGTTATATTGGGCGAGATTTATGGATTCGTGGACATTGATTGGCAAGGGAGGATTAAAAAAGAATTAGAAAAGGCGCTAAGCGATCATCGTATTCGTTTATCTATCATGGAGGCATTAGGAAAAATTGTGGAACAAGGCGCTAAAATTGATGAAGAAAAAATTGTTGGCCGAATCCAAGATGAGGATGATGCTGTCAGTAACACGGCAATAAAGGTATATGCTGCCATCGCCAAGCAAAAGGTCGCGGCAGGGAGATCGTCCCCGGCTGTCTTTTTGGGAGAAAAATGGTTAAAAAGTGATTTTAATAGGAATTGCAAGGCCGCCATCATCATATTAGGGGAGATATATGGGGTAGCAGCGCATGAGACGCAGGTTAATATCCGGAGAAATCTAGAGGATATGGTTAAAGAAGAAGATCTTTGGTGGCAGTTCAGGGAATTGGCCGACGCATCCTTAACAAAGGTATATTTACATATTCTCACCCATGCCCTGCCGGGAATCAGCGCGAACTCAGCGGACGTTAAGGCCTTATTTGAGCAAAACGAATTCACAACCCCCGATAAAATAACCATCCTCTATAACTATCTTCTTTACCGTCCGCTGGATGATACGATTGCTGAACTGATAGAGTCTATTCTGGATGAAATGATCAAGGGATATTTTGACGCTTCGGCGGCGGAGAGCGATGATGAAACAGCCGAGAGGGCGGCATTGCTTATTGAAGAAATGGCCAGGCAGTTTAGGGCATTGGATCGGTTGGCACGGCATGCCTCGATATTTAGAAAATATTTGACGCAAGGAAGT
>CAYHTV010000029.1:0-2289 GCA_964359575.1 uncultured Planctomycetales bacterium | reverse complement strand
ATTTTACGCTGTTCTGGCGGCAGGATTCAGGTATGTTTTAAAATCACAAGAAATTCCATTTTTAAGCAGTATTTTGTGGCATGTGGGGAAAGATTTAAAGGGCCAAAATAGTTATGCCCTTAGGCGGTCGGCATCTGAGGTCATCATCGCCCTGGCAAGTCATTCAGACATGCAACGACGACTAAAGAAGGTTCGCCGGATCACTCCTTCCCATCTCGAGGGGGGTGCTGAAAATTTGTCCTGGGAGCGGGTGGGATGGGTGAGCGCGGCCTGGATCGAAGCCGTCAAGCATCGGTTGTACGCGAAGCTTGAGCCCAGGGTTAAAGATTTTTATTTGCGCTCTCTTTTAAAGGCCGTTAAAGGTTTTGCGGATGCTGAAGAAACGCTTGTATATTCCAGGCGGTTAATCGATCATTTAGCCAAACTTCAATCAACCGAGCCGGATCGCCTGCGTTTGGTATTAAATGCGGCGCTGCTGGAAGGCTATCCCTTGACGCGTTACGTGACCAAAGGGGCTAAATTGTATTCAGGACTATTTCGTGACAAGGATCGCAGGATTTTTGATCCGGTTCTAGGCGATCACCAAAATTTAGCGAAGGATATTAAGGAATGTTTGGATAAAGTCGGCAGGACGGGCCAATTGCAGTTGACCTTTGGCTTTGACACCGGCACGGGATTTTATCAGCACCGGGCATCTTTTATCAGTTGGGCATTATTCGCAGCAAGCGCGGATTTAGAGCATTTTGAAGATTTAACTGAAGCGCCCTTGCGTGATCCAGGGGCGAGTTATGGATTGGTTATTAATGGAATTAATGTGACGCCGCTTAATCCTATTAATACCGAAAACCGGCGGCTGGATTATGTGCTCACGGTGAGCCCCAAAACAAGAAAGGAAGAAATTAACCGCTGGATTCAATATCTGGAATTTTTGAATTTAGGCCTCATGTTTGCAGTGGCCGAAGACGCGATGATCGCTGGCGTGGACGGCAGGCCATTGTATGTTTTTAGTGATCAGCAGAAGAAAATTATTCAAGTTTACCGTGCCTTTGAGGCAAAGTGGGTGCGCGTGCTGCGTTCATTTAATGAAATTGTTAAGCAGGTTAGAGAAATTTATGTGGGTCCGGAAGGGCGGGATCGGCTTTACCGGCAAAGGGCGCGCGCGATTAAAAGATATCGCAATGAAGAAGCCTTTTATCCGGGCGTGCCTTGGCTTAATTCTTTGACTAAAATCGATAATAAATGGAATAAGCTTTTGTCGAAACTGCGTGTCTCCGAGAGCCTGCTTTTGCACCGTTTTATCAATGACGAGGATGGAATGTCCATCGCTGAAAGATTTCAAAAAGCGGCGCTGGATGTTTTGATGATTTACGCGCAAAGGATTAAGAACGTTGTGAACAATCCGGATCATCCGCTCGAGGAGGCCGTAACCGGCAAAGATCCGTTTATTGATGCATTGTATCCCGAAGATACCGCGCATTACGCGAAGACAATGGTCGCGGCCTTGAAAAAAGGAAAGCTCGACCCAAGAGAACTTCCTGATCCAGAAGGGCGGGGGATTGCCTGGTATGCCTCAGCCGGAAGAACAAATAAATTGAGCGATGTTTTAACGGGGGCGATAGGGGTGATTTTAGGTTTGATATTATTTGAAATGTTCAGCAGGGCGCCGCCGGAAGGCGTGGTTATCGCTGGGAACGTATTGAACGCGGAAAATAAAATTTTAGGTTGGCTGATGATGGGGATTATTCTGCGGGCGATTTTTCAAAAGGGAATGATAAGTTTATGGCCCACTCTTCATAAGACTCGTTTGGATCGCCCGAGAAAAGTCCCCACTCGGCCGCGAAGAGATCCTATCCCGAGGCGAATTCCCCGTCCTGTGCCTGCTCCCCAACCAGAAAAACCGGTTCGGCCAGCACCCGCTCCCTCGCCCCGGCCAGCCGAACCGCAAAAACCAGAAAAGCCGACAAAACCCGCGCCGAGTCCGAAACCAGAACCTCGACGTGATCCTGAACCCGCGCCGGCTCAGCCCGCGCCCAAAGAAATGCCAGAAGAAGAACCCGTCCCGGTGGGACATAATAATTCCACGCCCCCCTCACCCCTGCCTGCCGGCAGGCAGGCTTCCCTCTCCCCCCCAAAATGGGGGAGAGGAGTTAATTTAACGTCAGTTCGATATAAAGGCTTTTCATCCTTGTGGACTGGGTCAAATGAATCTCTACATCCTCTCCCCAGCGGGGAGAGGACTGAGGTGAGGGGAATTAACAGGTTACCTTATCAATTTTCATTGCCCCCTCA
>CAYHTV010000028.1:0-19984 GCA_964359575.1 uncultured Planctomycetales bacterium | reverse complement strand
TTGCCCGTGGTCATGCCACGGGCAAGTGGCGACCCGAAGGGTCGTCCCTTGACTGTGGCGGGGAAAATGCTGACTTTACCTACAGCAGCGGCCTATATAGATTCCCGCCGCAAATTTTTATTATCTTCTCTTTTAGGCATCTTTGGTCCGGCGCTCGGTCCAGGCAGCCTGCCCGCCAAAGAAAAACAAGGTTCCAATCAAGAAAAACCTTTTGTCATGGATGCCAATCAGCGCGCCGCTATTTTGAAGTTTTTATTAACCAACCGAACTCAGGCCACGGACATGCCTTTAAGTTATAAAGTGGTGCCAAAAAGTTACTGGAAAGACATCCATCATCCGGCGAACAATGTGAGTGCGGTTATCGAACGATTGATTGTGGAAAATTCCGTCAATATTTACGACGCTGCCACGGGACAGATGGCTGAGGTCGTTTTAGGAGATATCACAAAAGCTGAGGAATGGTCAGATCGGCTTTTAAGCGGAAGTTCGGGTAAATTGGCGACGATCCGCGGCTATGAAGAATTCACTTACAATGGCCAAAAGATACCTGAAGAAAATGCCTGGATATTTAGAACCATTTCCGATACTTATGTACAATCCGACCCCTTGGATGGAAAAACGAATTTAAAAGGGTTTCCAACTTGGGACGATCTGCATCACGAAGATTGGAAACCCATTGCCGGCGAGCAGGCATGGGGTGCACAAATGGGACCGCTGCAGGTTGCCTTTGCCAAATACCAAGGGAAAATTCCATTTGATGTCAAAGAATTAACGTTGGCTTTAAGCATTTTGCCTGCCATTGAAGCTATGCAATCGCCGATTGGGGGAATTTATCATGCCCCTGAAGGCACGCATGAGAAAGATCCCCGCGATATTTCCAATGAAAATAATATTTCGATGCTGGCTGCTTTAAAAATGCTCGAGGAGATATTAACTTTATTGAAAGACAATCCTAATATAGCTGATTTGCTTCAACGGGTGAAAAAGATTCTTTATGGAGAAGGCGCAGAACATCAAGGGCTTTGGGGATATTTCCGAGAATATGCTTTCAATAAACAAGACGGCGTCTTTGATCAGGGTGGATTGTATACTCAGAATACAAAACAATTTACGCCCACGACCACTTTGGCTGTGGATGTGCAGACATGGGGATTGTTGGTTTTAGGCGGCGCATGGGTGGATGAACATCTTGGGGAAGGAACCGCTTATCGGATTTGGGAAAATACGAAGCGGCGCGCGGGTTATTTTGTGGAAGAAAAAGGCGGGAGAGTCCTGCGCGGGATAGGTTATACCAACGGTCATGAAATCACCTCCGGCGAATGGGGTTTTGGGGCGGTCATGATGCTGCGGCATCTTGCGCGATATTATGAGAAGACGCGTCCTGATTGGGCCAAAGCATTAGAGCAGGATGCCGCCACCATTCGTAACGGAATAGAACAAGAATTAAAGGTGACTTTAGATGATGGTTCAGTGGCATACAAATATGCGAATAAGCGTTACAAGATTCCTTTCGGCTGGTGGGCCAATCCTATTCCAAGTTTGGCTTCCAGTACCTGGGCGGTGATGGTGGATACCGACTTTAATCCGTTCATCTTAGGTGGCGGCCCGTATTACAAAAAGGTGGCGGAAGTTAAAGGCGGGGAAAAAGAAGAACCGCAAAAAGAAGAGGACGAAGTGGTTTTAGCGCCAACGGAGCTTTTTGGAGAAGGAGATAACAAGACAGCCGATGGGTATTTGACTTGGCAAGTGAATCGAATGAAGAGACCGATAAAGAATTTAGAGAAATATAAGTTGCTTAAAATTATTTTCTATCCTGAAAAGAAAGAAACTGCGGGAGCATTTAACGTGAGGATAAATATCCTAGGCGAGAGCCTACCATACACTGCTACGGTAACTGTTCCAGTCCAGAATGTCCGTTCAGGAGAGCCGTTTGAAATTATTTTACCTATGGAAGAAGTTTTGGAAAAACTCTCTGAAAATGGTGTCAAACCAATGATTCGTACAGTGTCGTTTAATGAAGGAGCACAGATGAACCGTACCAGTTTCGGTCTTGGTGATAATACCGAGAAATTGCGGGCGCCCCGTGCTGAATTTCGTTTGCTCAAAACACCGGCCCAAGATGTTCCTTTTGTCGTGACCGCTTCTCCTCTGAAACATGAGGAAAGAGAGACGAGCACCTATTCTCATAAAAATGAAAATGGAGAGCCGCTGTTATCCGATGTTGCCAGGTATAAGACGATGCTGTTAAAAATTTATCCCAGCCGCTACGCCTCGGGTGGTTCCGGTGAAGAAAAAGGAGTGGGATTAACCGTGATGGTTGTTTCTGATCCAGACAAGGTTTATGAAAAAAATTGGAACGCTCCTTTGATTGAACGATGGGAGTACGATGAAGTTTATCTATTGCCGTTGGCGATGTCAGAAATCGCCGCCGCTCTTAACCATCGTCCTATTAGGAAAGTATCCCTGACGGTGCAGAAGCCTTCTTTTATCAACACAACCAGCCCGCCGCATTTTAAAGTCACCTGGATACCCGCGGGACTTTCCATTCTTTTGATTTTCTTGCCTTTCCTTATGTCCTTTACCGGAGGGACGGTCGTGGCGACGGTTATTGTATTAGGCGCGTTAGCGTTAGTGATTTTAACTGGGTTAGGAATTTTAGCGTGGCTCTTGCCGCGGTTGGCGAAATTCCTCCACATCCGCGCGCCGGGGGTTTTAACAGTCATTCTATCTTGCTTCAACAGCTGTGTTTCGGCACCGGAAAAACAGATCCCAGACAAGGTTGATAGCGAAATAAAATTAACGGCCACGGAAGATACCATGACCGCGCTAGAAAAAGATCTCCTAAGGATGAATTACAACTTAGAACGGTTAAGAACGATTAAAATTCCTGAAGATTTTTCCAACGCTATCGTGATGGGAATTGAACAAATAGTTAAGGAAGGTTATGCCGATGAGATCAGCATGCAGGACGCCTTTCACGCCCATATCGTTGTTCATCCTGCGCAAGGGGATCAATTTGACCAAACATTTATTCAAACAAAGGATTTCACTGAGGCGCTCGCGAGTGTGCGAAACCCCGCCTTTCTATTTCACACCCATGAATTCGATGGCAAGATGCAAGCAAATGATCCACGAAGAAACATTCTCGTTCATTCAGGCGGCCGTTTAGAAAGGTTGTTTAAACCATACGACGCTCGCAACCCTCAAGCAGCCGTCAGTCCCAATGATATTAACAGGATGTCAATAGGCAGTATTGAATTTGGAATAGACACAGAGGGAGAGTTCACATTATCGGATGGCAGAAAGTTACAAATGTTTTATCTGCCGGATAGTCCTTTACCATCACTCACAAATAACCCGAAGGCCGATATTCGCCGTGTTTCCTCCTATGATGTTTTGAATGTTTTAAAATACACTGCCTATGGACTAGGTGTTTCTTACGAATTAGCTCTGCTTGCCCAAAGCGCCTTTTCATTATCCGATTTAAAGGAAAAATTACCCAAATTAACGGATGGAGATTTGCAATTTTTTGCAGAACAATTCTTGTTTGGAAGCACTCCTCTCCCTGAATCACCACAGAAGCCGCAGTCGCCTCAGACTGTCCCACCTTCCAAAAAATCCACCGATCAAAAGGGTAACCCCGACGCCAAACTAGCGCCGGTGTTTGGTTTGGGGATTTGGCTGGTGAGTCAGATGCTGGGCGTGGACGCAGGGGCGATTCATGAATCGCCCCTGCAGGTCTTGACTGCGGCTCAAGGGAATGTCTCGATTGCGCTGCTGATCGGATTTTTGGTCGACGCGGGGATTATTCTTTGGTGGCTGTTGAAATATTTTAAACTTCATATCCGCGCGCCGGCGGTGAGGGGAAAACTAATGGCGCTGGGGATGCTTATGATGACTGGCCTTCCAGTCATTATATTTGATGAAAAGGCCAATGAGGGAAATGATGATGCCCGTTATTACAGATATGAAGATCAATCCATCCATGATTTATCCTTTCATTCTTCCACGAGAATTGCCCATAAAAAACACAGGCCAGATGATATTAATCCTATTGTTAATCTTCTCAGTGAGAATGGAGTTATTGTAAAACTTGAAATAACTAATCCCGCGAATAGAACGGATCCTAAATTAATAGATATTTTTGCAATGTTAGCTCGCCGTTTGTCGGATAATTTTATCGCTTCAATGCTAACATATGGGAATATTGATGTCAATGTTCCTACTGGCGCATCGGCGGCGCGACGAAAACTCATGGCGCTGGGGGATGATATTAATCCTATTCATCCTCTCCCCGCTGGGGAGAGGACGTCCGTAGGATGGGTGAGGGGGTTTAATCAGATATTTTTCAATAATTTGACCCAATCTCCCAAGAGGGCGCTGGGGGCGGTTGCCTTCGCCCTGCCGCTTATGTCGGCGACGGCGCAGGGGCAAAATCAGCACGTGGATAGTGGAAGCGTGATGGTATTATTAATGAAGTTAGCCTTAACAGAATCTCTCAAAACCATTTTCCTTAAGAATAATAATTTTGCCTCTCAACCATCGCATGCGCTGGGAGATCAACAAATTTTGCACGGCTTCAGTGATCTTCTCGGCGATAGGCGGGTGAATCTGGATAACAACAATACCCAAACGTCTGGATGGCAGAAAATTCAGAAAATCGCTGTCACGGGTGAGGAGGATGGCTTGACTATGTTCGGCAAGGGCGGCAATCTTGATATCCTTGGCGTGCAAAGGAACATGTTTAATATCATGACCAGTGGACAACAGCATGGCTTTGGTCAGTCCGGGAATATTTTCATCAATCAAAATCCGCATCAAAACTCACTTTGGGATGAAGGCAACGAATTCGCGATTGCGCAGCTGCTCAGCCGCAAAATGAAGCGCCGCTTGGATATGGGCGTGGGTGAGTTGGGGGAAATATTTTTCGGATATAATCTCCGCGGGCGAGATGTCAGCTTCGAGCAACTCGAGAATATCAGAGACAAGGATTCGACTTCCCGTGAAGCATGGCCTCCCGTGACAGATTTGAGGGTTAAGGCTGATCAACCTTCTTTTGGAATTTCTCATCTTTGGGGATTTTTGAATTATTTGGCTGCTTATTTTAATCATCAATCGTCTTCTTTCACTTCTATGGCAAATATAACGTGGTTCGTGGTGGTTGTCAAGAGAAGCTTTAGAAGCGCGAAAGAATTGGTGAGCGTTTCTTTGCCATTACGTGCGCTGACGAGCCGCTTAGCCCAGGCGCTGGCGGCGGTTGCCTTCGCCCTGCCGCTTATGTCGGCGGGTGAAGGGAATTGGCAGGCGGTGGCGCTGGTTGCGGGAGTGATTACTGTGGCGGCGCTCTTGGCCGTCGGGGCGGCAGTCATGTTGCGGCGTTTGGTTAAATTGATTCGTATCCGTGCGCCGGCGGCTCCCATGTTAAGCGCTACTATGTTTTCCCTCCTCTGCGCCGGGTGTTCGATTCCAGAATCGCAAACCACAGCCGCGCAAATAGCACAAACATCCCAAACACCACACGCAGTACAATCGCCGGAAATTATTCAGCAAAAACAGGTTCAGCAAGCGCCGGCTCAGCGCCGAATTAAAATTATCGAAGGGAAAATTCGCGTCTTAGAGGAAACACGCCTGACTTATAAGAATAATCCTGCCGCGTTCGCGAGCCGTTTGGTCGCGGTGATTTCCATTCGCCATCAGATCATGGCCGCCCTAGAAGCGGCAAATCAATATATGCCTGGGCCGGGCGTTGGTTCTATTCAATTGCTGAACAGCCTTATCCAGAGCTCGTTCTTGAGTCTGCCGGATCGAGAGAGAAACGCGGTTGAGGAGATCCAAGCGCGCACCGTCCGGCTGACTGAAGCGTTGAGCGCTGTTATGATGGAAGGTTCTTCTCGAAATTCACTCAAGGGCCGTCTCTTGAGAGACACGTCCGCGGGAGCGCTGGCTGTCTTGGGCGCGAAAGGTTCGCCGGATTTGGTGAAGGCTATTTTCGACGACATGAAAAGGCCCAATGCGATGGAAGCTGATGTTAGATTGAATGAAGCGATTTTATATGAGATGTATTTTGACCTGCCGGCCTTAGCGGATTTTGATCGGATCATCGAAGATCTTAAAGCTAAAGAAGATTGGGAAATTTTTGTGGCCTTAAAGGAAATTCAGGCCCTGCTTCCCATATTAAAGAAGGAGCAGATTCCCGATAAATTAATTCTCTTTGTCAGAGATCTCGCGGAGCATTCCCTCATGGCGGTGAGAAGGACAGCCGCTGACTTGATGTACGCTCTTTATGTTAAAAAGACTGGTCATAACCCGGGGCAGATTGATCATGGGGAAAAGAAAGAAGAAAAAATTGTTTCAGCGAGTAAGGCGGCTTCAATTCCGGCCCTCATGTTACTTATCGGCGCTATGGTGAGCAGCATCGCGGGGATGACATCTTTTAGACTGGTTCGAGGCATAGAAGACGATATTCTTAATGTTCTTAAAAATGATACAGCTCATTCAGATTTAAGCGCTGAGCAGATTAGCGGTTTGCTGTCAGCCCAACACGTATCGCCGCTTCGTAAAGTTCAGAATACCTTGAGGAATTTAAGCTCCAATCCGCAAAGCGGTGTGGTCAAGCTCAAGCGGCAAGGAAACGGCAAAAACCGATATTTTTATAGCGATGCCTTGTGGCATTTAGCGAATGGCGAATTTGATCCTGCCAGCGGGCCGCGGTATGTGGGGCAGGCCGCAAAATTAGACCGTGTTATGATGCCATTTTTTATACACCTTTTGATTTCTCCCATGATGACTCACGCAAAGTTTTCCGATACGGTCGAAGAGATTATTGAAGTTCTGATACCGATGCGCGGCGAGGCCGTCAGCGCGATTCAAGGTCTTCTCGCGAGAAAAGGGATACCCAAAAACGGACGGATAACATTAAATTATGTTTTAGCTCAGCTGGGTAATCAAGATGCCTTTGAATCCTTGTATGCCAAGTTATGGAAGACAATGTCAAAAAAATCGCGATCCTGGGCTATCCATAATCTTGTCCGGATTTCACCCGCTTTGCTGGAATTACGCTGGCCGCTTCTCATCACTATCTTTAAAAAAGTTCTGCATCCAAACCTGCATCAAAGTTATATTCAATTAATTTATGATATTCCCCTCATGATTTATCAATTGACCCAGATCAAGCGGCAGGGAAATAAACGCGCACAGAATATTTTACAGGAAGTCGAAAGTAAGGTGGTGGTATTTAACCTGCATCTTGATGCCCTGCTCAGCGAGGTAAAATTGCCGGTCCTCTTAAGAGATGATGTGTGGGAGAAAAAGAAAATAAAAGGATTCTCGAAGAAATTAAACAGTCTCAAAAAGGAAACGTTGGTTGGATTAACAGGTCCTGTTTTAGCGGCGTTTACTATTTTAACTACGCAAACACAGTTAGCCTTTGCTGAAATTACTCCCAAGATTAGGAAGCTATCCGATGGAAAACCGAAGACTTCATCGACCGGGCCGTGGAAAGGCGAACGAAATCGCTTGCAGACCTCCGGCGTGCGGATAAAACCAGTGGAGATGAAATTGAACGGAGGAGACGTAGCGACCAGTTATGGGACCCCAGCTGCGTTAGGAAGATTAGCACATCCTATAGTAGATGCAATCCATAGCAATAATCTTCAAACCTCCGGGACAAGGATAGATGATTCCAGCGACTTCAGTTTCACTCCCGAGCAACTGGGAGGAGTCAAAATTCTCGCGGAAGGGAATTTGGATGAGATTCTCAATATTTTGCGACAAAATAATAATTATCTTGGCGCCGGTAATTTAGATGTCGCTTATAAAAATGCCCAGCGCAAGGTACAGGCAAGAGTGGGCAGAATGATTAGCCCGCGTATTGTCCTGGTGACAAAGGCTGTGTACGCCGCGGCTACGTTTGGAGATACGCTCATTATTGATATGCTCTCGTTACAATCGCGGCCATTTTTGGAATTAGAAATTGAAGAGGAATTATTGCACATATCGCGGAATTTGGATTTAATCCGCGGCCCGCCGACAAAAGAAGAATTGGCTATTCAGGAAATCGTAACCGATGAAATTAAAGTCAATTCCTTCCACGCGTTTTCAGCTCATGAACAGGCAGAACTTCTGAATCTTTTCTTAACCAATCCCACTATTGACATCAATCAATTCTGGCATATTTATATGCAGAGCTATGGACAGTCTGATGTCAAATCTGGTGAAGTTATGAGAATTTTAGAAAAGGAATACGGCGCGCCTCCACTAACAATTCATCCATTAAAAAGTTTGAAAGCAAGAGGCGGAAACACGCGCGATCTTATTTTGGAGTATGGGTTAAGGCCGGGAATTTATAGTGATGAGATTATTACTGCTTTGAGGGTTTTAGAAAGCACGGGTCAATTGAGATTTGAATATAATTTTAGTCATCAACCGCAAGCCGCTGCGAGCTTTGATTACAGCAAATTTTTTGTGCAGACCTCCGGCGTGCGGATGGAGACTTCCAGTACAACGGGATCGACTGAGGAAGCCCCATCGGATGCGGCCAATAAAGGACCGGGAGGAAGAGGCCAGGGAACAGGTCATGCTGTTATCGCTGGGTCAGCGGCAGGGACAGCGTCTGCCAACATTGCCGCTGGTAACATGACCGAGGCAGAGCACGATGATCTCGACGCCCAGCTTGAGCGGCAGTTTGAGCGCATGCACAGTGCATTCTATCAATTGATTGAAAGTTTTAATCTCTTATCGTCCCATCCCCCGGCTGGATCAAAGATTAATATGAACTTTACACAAACAGTCGCTGCTTTAACAGTCATGGGATATTTTTCTGAAGAGGACGCGACAAAGGCAGACAAGGTAGAGAAGTATCTCTCAGCCCAAGCGAAGAAAGGTAACCCTGATATAGAAATCTTTTTCGTCCCGCCCGAGGCGCAGTCTAACGGTATCCGAACCGAACTTTTCTGGGTCAACGGCAAATACGCGGCGGCCCACGCTAACCGTGCCGGAACGCGCATCTTTATTTCTCTGCCGCTGTTTTTGCGGGATTTACACACTATTTCTTTTGATACTGTCAAGCAAAGGCAAGATTCATTGACCCTTAAATTAATTGCGCATGAAGCGGCGCATATTAGAACTGGAAGACATGATCCCGCGATCGACGCCCTTCTCGATCCGATTCGCCGGCGAGATAAAGATCGGATGAAACGGAAAGGATTTGAGTTTATCGAATTGCCAATGACAGACAATACTATATTACGATTAAGTCAATTGATTCACCCCGCGATCGCTCCCAATACCTTAGCTGAGCTGCACGAGATGACCATGGGCGAGAAGACTTATAGTATTAACTTACCGATGGATCAGATACCACGGGAAATCCGGCAGCTCCTCGACCTGACTCGGCTCCAGGACAGCCATGGCAGACAATTCAGTTTATTTGATTTATTAAATTTGACTATACGGGGGATTGTTTTTTCTCCTTACGTGATGCATTATGATTCCCGGGGACCAAAAATTTTAGATGATGTGCTTTTGAAAATAGGGGAATATCCACAACAGGATGCCCTGGTAAGTACGACATCACCAAACAATGCTTTCTTTACAGGTGAAAATGGCAGACAGAGGCCTCTGTGGCAGATAGGAGGAGACCTGACCGTTATTACCGTAGGGGCGCTGTTGGAATATTTAGAAAATCTAGACCCAGCTAATGTGCGCGTTACAAAAAGAAAAGACTATATAAGAATTTTAGTTTTATTGGCACTGAAAGAATATTTTTCAATTTTATCGCGGGACCAGGTTGTTGGTCCTATACAGCGGGATCGAGCGCGCGTGGAAACAGCCCTGACAAGTTGTGATACGGCCGAAATCCTAAAGGTCGGGAAATTATTTGCCAGGATGCTTTCAGCGATTCCGAACGCGGGATATGATCATCACAACATCCGCGCGTTGGAATTGGGGCAATATTTAGAAAGCCGGGTTCGGAATATATCTGAAAAAGCACGGCGAAAATCTAATCGCATTCTTGAAGGCATCCAGTCGCTTGAGGAGAATTTGGCCCGGCAAGGATTTACTGATACGCGATTGGCGCATTACGATCGGCGCGCGGATAAGATTATCTACGCGCCCACACTCAGCAAAAACGGACGGCTGGATGAAGCAAAGATACAAAGGATTCTGAGAGCACTAGGATTTTCTTTACAAGAAATCCACGCAATAATCCAATTCATCGAGGAGCACGAAGGTTTGCATCAACAGCATCCGGATTGGAGCGAGGGACAAATTTACGCGCGGCAAGTTCAGAGAATGGAAAGGGAAGCGGTTACGAATTACGGGATGTCGTCTGTCAAGCAATCGTCTTCTCTGTTCGCGCGCCTGATGGCCGCGGCGGCTGCTTTGGCTGCCATTTTCTTCTGCCCCAGCTGCGCGATGCCGGAATCCTTGATGAAGTCGGTTGCCGAGAAAAGGGTTATTGATATCCACAGCACTATTGATGAATTTGCCCACTTTAAATACGCCAGAAAAATTGTGCGCCTCGCCGATCAACTCAATCGCGATTTCAATGTTTTGTTAAATCCGCAAACAAGAGACAAACTCGATACCTCGCCGATAAGTCAAATCGCCGAAAGTATCGACGAAAGTTTGGCGGATGAAATTATTATCATTTATCAAGAAGTCAAAAAATTTGGATATATGACCAAAAAGGCGTTTGCTGTTTTGCATGAATTAAACCAGCGTTATTTCTTAACGTTAGGGTTAATTGTCTATATTCAAACGCATAAAGTTGGCGATAAGTTTGTGCCATCAGCTTATATTTTTGAAATTGCGGACAGCCAAGGCATTAAGTTAATTGATGCTGGCGAGAACCGGGAAGTTTTGGTGATGATGGGGCCGATGGAATATGTTAATCCCGGTTCACCCATTGATCGGCTTTATCATGGTCAAGCGAAAGTCTATTTGGAATCCTCTGGGCTGTTTGGGCCGGTGACTCCCTATGTGGTCATCGATGGCAGACGGTTCAAAGTGCAACGGGTTAACTCCGATAGTACAAAAAGTGACATTGATGTCTTTAAAACTAGCCGTGAACCTAACCAAGAGATCATTTATAAATACCTGGCTGTTAGTGTTGCGGGGGACAAAGGCAGGGCGTGGATCCTGGTGATGGGGGATAGAGGCCTAATAAGTTTAGGCAATTTAGGTTTATTTAACCAAAACTGGCCGCTGCGAACCGCCGGTATTCAAATCAATAGGCCGTGGTCTTTGGAATTTTTAAGGAATTATATTACAGTTGAAGACTCTCTCAAAGCAGCCCAGCAAAAGCAAAGACAACCATCCTACACCTCCGATGTGTCGGAAACGGTTATCAAGGCCTTGGTGGCCCTGCCTATCGGACAGGCAGGCCTGCCGCTTGGCGGCGTAAAGGTGTTTGATCAGCCTTTCTTCATGTTCGTCGTGGCCGTGTTGGTTGTGCTTATTGCCCGGGTCATTTCGATGAAGATGGGGTTGGATAAAATTCTTTTCAATGTGCCGGCGATTCCAGGCGGGGCTTCCTACGTCGCAGGTGACGCGTCAGCGAATCTGCGGCTTCAAATACCGGAAACAAGAACCTTAGGCGGGAACATCTTAACTCCTAATCCCGCCGCTTATGGCGATAGAAATGGGGAATTTGTGGATCCTAGATTGAAAGAAATGTTTACGCGCCTTTATCCAGAGTTAGCGGTGAAAACTCTTGCAGCAGAACAAGCCGGCCGGCATGTCTTTTTGAGGACAAAAATCGCCGAGTTCTTATCCCGACAAAAACTTAAAATGGTAGTCGAAGTACAAGCTGTGCAGATGGATCCTGAAATGGCCCAGCGCACGGTGAGCGGTATTATTGTCCCAGCCTTCATAGTGACCGATAAAGGGACGTACGGAATTCTTGTGAAGATAGGGTCAAGCTCCCAAAAAGAATGGAATGAGGTTATTCATAATGAAATCAAAGTGGTTGGTTTCCTTTATACCCGCGAAAAACGCAAGCGATTTATTCCTATGATGATGGTGGATGATCCGGCGCAGATGGAGTTTGAGTTCGATGCAAATTTTGAGGCTGTGTATTTAAGAAATCAAAAAGTTCTTATTCCCGTCGCGGTTTACGACTGGTTTGCGGATGATAATCCAGAAGATTCTTATGAGCGGTTAATTTTTGTGGATGGCAAATGGTATACGCGCGCGGTTATTATTAAAAAAGACCAAAGAATTACATATCGAGATAAGGCTTTATCAAACGATGCAGCGAAGGCCGCGGCCATTGAGGTTGCCGCGGCGATTGTCTATCACGTCGTGGGCGGGACAGAGGAATATCAAAATAAAATTTACACCCTGGCCAATTTCATTCTCAATGAAACGTTCATTTATCGTCGGGGAGAAGATGGAAAACCGCTCATCAAGATGATCGCGGCCCCGTTATTTACCACCGTGACGAAACCGGATTTTGTGCGCTATCTCATTGAAGCAGTGTCAGCGCAGCCGTCTCAGCCGATACCGGGGTATGGTTTATCACAGTGTATACGAAAGGAAAGAATTTGGGATGTGCCTACGGCCCTGCGCGGTTTTGTTCAAGGGTTTGAGTACCGCGCTATCGATACACGTGATGCCGAAAAAATAACCGAAGAGCAGGCCGCGGCGCAAGGACGGGCCGAAAGTATCGCTTGGATACGGGAATTTTTAGCCGATGAGGCGAGTGCGCTGTATCGGGCCAAAACGGAACTTTTCTTAAAATCTTTAGAGCAGGGAGAAAGTGGGCCAGCAGTTGCGAATCAGGCGAACAAAGAAAAAATTGATGTCCTTCAGGAAGAATTAAAGAAAGTATTGAAGACAATCGAATCGACTCTTAAGAAAAAAGATTTCGCCGGCGCTAAGGGATCGTTGGCGGAGGCCCAGCGCCTCGTCGCTGAACTCGCCGCCGCAGGGGTTACCGAAATTCCTGAGCGAAATAAAATCATCGATGGCTATCTTCTCCTGGCAAAAAACACCGTCCGCAGTGATCGCGCGGCCGCGCTTTTGGCGTTGCATAGCGTGCGAGGCAGTGTTGCTCAATTTAATAGAAATCAAGTAAAGGAAACACTGTTTGTCGTTGAGATTTTCATAAATGGCGCGAATTTAGAGGGTGGATTGGCTGATAATTCACAGATAGAGGAAACGCTAACGCTTGTTCAAATTTTCAGCGATCTAGTCCAACATCATGGGGATAAAATTCAACCCAAAGCGCCATTGTTATCCGCTATCGCGGGTCAATATGTTCGACTCATTACCACCATCGTCAATGATCCGGTGTTAGTGGAAGCCGGGCGATATGACGAAATCCATAAGAAAGTCCGTCCCGTGGCGCAGGCAGCGCAGGCGTTTTTAGAAAGGTATGGCGATCTATTAGAGTCAGCGGCGCGAGAAGGGTTGACAGATTTATTGTCCGGCTTGCTCGAAGATGACGCCCCGCCGCGGCCGCGGGAATTTACGCAAGCCGATTTAGTGTTGCAAGGTCAGCTGCGAGAATCTCTCAAAGAGCATTGGACATTGCGTCCGTCCGTGACATTGATAAGCGGCGCGCCGTTCTGGGCGGGTGATGATTTAGCAAAGGCCAAAGCAGGATTAACGGCTTTGCAGGAACGCGCGCGCGGTATAGCTCCCGTCATTTTTGTTGATCAACTTGGAAAAATATCTGGCGGCCAATCAAAGACGGTAACTGATATTCTGCATCATCTTGTTTTGACAATCATCTACGGATCAACTTTTTCCACAAAAGACATTGGAGATGAAAGCAAGCGCTTGGCGGCAGATAAAAATATTCAGGATATTCTGCAAACCGCGGCAAAAAGTGTAACGGATGATAAATTGGGACAATTAAGTTCTGCATCTGTTTACCACCTGCGTATTGCCGGTGTACGTGTTGTTGATAATGGCAAGGTCAACTTGCGATTGGATTTTGTCGAGGGTAATGATAAGAGTAAGTATGGCACACTTATGAATATCATTCTGAGTCAATTTAGCCGCAGGCCGGCGCAGCAAGATTCAATTGATATTCTCTTGGGTCAAATTTTAAGCGATGACATGACGACCGGCGGGTTGGCGCGTATTCAGCAAGAAATACAGGCATTAAATGTTAAACAGTTTGACATTCCCACTATCACCATTGATCATTTAAGTCTGGCAGCTTCCTTTGACCGAACGTTTGCCAATGGGGTCGCGCGGGAACGTTTTGGTTTGGCGCAAAGCGCGATCCCGGAGAATTTACCGGCGGCAACAGCACGATTCCTAAACGCCGCGGGTGAACAATTGAAATCCTTCTTAGCCCGTATCTCTCGCGCGGCGCCGGCGTTCATTTTTGTTCCGCTCGCGGGCGCCAACTCCTGGTCCAACAGCGATGTCATAGGATGGGCGGAAACATTACAAGCCGGTCAGGGATTTTATCATTGGTTGACTGCGATTATGGGAGCGTGGGTGTTGACGATGCTTGTTAATGGCGTATTCGGGACAGCCTTTACTGGTACTCGAAAAGGCCGCGGGGGACGGGCTTCGAAAATCCCCGCGCTTTTGGAGAAATATAAAAAATCTATACGTAACAAGATATACGCAGAAGCGGCAAGAATTATGGGAAAAACCCCTGGGCCGACCTTGAGGGGTTATTTATTTAAGCATCCGTATCTTAAAAAGAAATACCAGCTTAAAAATGGAAAAGATGAGCGTGTCTATAGAGGCAAGCCGTCAGCTATCCCCATGTTATTAAAGAAGCATAAAAGGAAAATACGAGACCAGAGTATATCTGCGACTGCCAGGATTATTAAAAAAGATCAAGGGAATGTTAGCCGTTATTTTATGGCTCATCCGGAAGATTTAAAAAGATATCACATCAAAAAAGGCTTAAAAGAAAAATTTTCCAAAATTCCTTTATTGCTAAAGCAGCATCATAAAAAAGTCAAAGACAAAAATTTTCTTGAAACGGCAGGGATTATAGGGAGAGAGAAAAGCACTCTTCGTAAGTATTTGCGTAAACATCCGAGATTCATTAAATCGTACGGCCTCAATAAAGGCAAAAAGCCGCCTTCTAAAATTTCTCGGCTTCTGGATGCCAAACGAAGGAAAGTTGCAAATACCTATGTAGCCCAGGCAGCAAGAATTTTAGGGGTTAGGGTCAGCAGTCTGAGCCGTTATTTAAATGCTCATCCGGGATTATTTGAAAAATACCAAATTCATAGATGGGGGGAGAGAAGTGATTCATCGACACAAACCCAAGCGCCTGGAGAAATTTTTGAAAGAAGAACTGAATTGCGGCAAACGGCGAACGGTCAAAAAGATCACCTATCTCCCAAACGATCCAGGCCAATTCAACCCAAGAAAATAAATAAAATAACACTGTCTCCTATTATTGACACAGCATTGCAATTGTTAGAAGAATTAGATAGAACCAGAATTCATAAACGGCAAAACGAAATACGAGATGAAATTAGCAGGTTGTTAACGAGGGTGCCACCTGCAACGATGGAGCAAGAGTATCGTGGTCGAGGACGGGATGAGCGGGTACGGCGGCTGTACAGCTTAACCAGATCCATCCGCGCCGCCCCGGGCGCTGATGGTCCCAATCCCGACCCCCTCGGCGGGACGGGGCAGTATACCGCAAAGCAAATCCGCCAGATGATCCGCCGCGACCGCCAAAATAGAGATATCCTCAACATCGATCGTAATCCTCGATTAAGGAATTTGCGGATTATTTTGCGGCAGCATCAGCGCCAAACGAATGCGATTCTTGCTATAGCGGTGCATGAAGGCCTTATCACCGGACCGCCGGCAGTCATGAATGCCGCCCAAAGGATGCGGCAGCCTCTGCGGCTGCGGCTCATCCTCCGTCCCGACGGCCGCGCGCGTTTTGGCGCGTACATTTTGGGACGCACGATTTATATTGAAGAACCTTATCTTAAGAAACACTCAGCCTTTCACATCGTTTTCCACGAAAAACTCGAAACGATTCTTAGCGCCCGGCTGGGATCCACGACCAGCCATCAAGATGCTGAAAATTTAGAAAGAAAATTACTCAAGCACCCTGCGCTACGCGGCATCATTCCCGCCTTGCCGTCCAAATCATCGGCCCGTTCTCACCGAAACATATTGCCTGCCCGGCCGGTCCAGCCGCGAAAACCGAATGGATACACGACATCTCGGCAATTACCGGCTGGCCAGCGGATCATGCACACTCAACGTGCCGCACGTTCACGGTTTATCATCACTCCAGACACTGGAGAAAAGCCCAACGAAGATATCAGTCGTCTCGAACAGCAGGAGAGGATAGACAGCCTTCTCGCCCAACTGTTAGCCGTTGATTCCTTTGCCGGCAGTCAAGATGTTGAAGTCATCGAACAGTTTGAGTCTCTGCTTAATCAGGAAGTTGAAGACCGTCTCATGACAACACTCACTTTATTAAAAATTTACGCAGCGTCTCAAAGTTATGATCTCAATTCTCGTGAAGCGGGTAATCTCATTATGGCAGCTCAGGCTATCTTGACGATGAATACGGATAATGCGGAAACAAATAAAATTATCAAAATGAATGAACTTGAAACGCTCACATTGCTCCGTCGGACAATCGTCAGGTTTATTAACAAGAAATTTGATAATTTTATAGAATTACTAAATGGCAGCGGGCGACAGGCAGAGGGCGATAGTCAAGGCGCGGATGATGACATACAAAAAGAAGACCAAACCCTTGCGCTGCTAGTGTTAGCGTACGCGGTTGAGGCCAAGTTACTCTTCGGTCAAAAGCCGCGTCAATTAACTAACGTTCTGCAATCTCTGGGCGCGGCCCAGGGGTGGCAAGGAAAAGTTCTAGATCGCGATCTTAATGAGTGGGTTATTGACTTTGCGCGGCAACCTCAAGCAGATGAAGATGGCGAACCCCTCGGCGGGACGGGGCCGGATTCTCATGCCTTTCCGACGAACGATGAGCTGCGCGCCCACGCCGAAGATTCGAAGAATGCCGATATCAAGAATATGATTGATGATTTAATGCGAGCCCAAAAAATCATTTTACGGGCAACAAAAAAATTACTGCTTGCCGAGCGGCGTGGGGATGAAATTATTCTGCACGTGAGCGATGAGGATATCAAAAAGATTCTCAAAAATGCTGCTTGGGGTTATCTGGCTGATTTTGTGATTGAGCAAAGGGATATCCATGAGGCCGAAATAGAGCACAGCCTTGGGATCGAAAAACAATTGGCGAGCATGAGGAAACAAAGAGAAGCCGGGAATGTAATTACCGCGGCCGCATCCTCCGGGCACGATAAAAGAAAAGTTCGTGAATATTCCCGGGTAAAGCGCACCGGCCATAAATTGCGTCTTCCAACCCAGGCAAGGCGTGCTGCGATTGTCCCGCTGACACTTACCTCGGCGGAAGCAGCAGCGCAAGAAATGTTAATTCAAAATGCGGTTCAGGTTTTCCAAGAAGGCAATCCTTTCGTTCAGCAGTCCGCGGTCGATGAGCTGATCGTGTATTTGAGCCAAAGAGCCGAAGGCAGCGCAAATGCAAGAGTAGCGCAAGTTTTAGTCAATTGGCACAACGGACATCCGGATAGCCGGCTTGCGCTTTCCCTTATTCTGACAAAATTTTATGCCGCTTATATGGCTGATCCCAAAAATGTCAATATCACCGAGGTATTCAAGATATTCATTAGCAAAATTTCAGGAATTCCGGGTCCATTGAAAGAAGCGGCCAAGCGTTTTGACGCAAAGAAGTTCATGAAAGCGATGGAAAAAGGAGTGCGTAAAGCCGTTGAGATAAGGATAAAACGATTTGTTAATGGCAATATGGCCACGGTCCCAGAGAACAGCCCCGCGCAGGCGCAAAAAGAATTTTTCACCCTGGATGTCATGCTGCTGGCTTACGCCATCGCTGCCGGTGTCGTTACCAACGAAGATCAGCAGGCATTGGCGCAGGCTCTTAATCGGCAGAACGGAGAATTCAAGTGGCAGGGCAAAGTGCTGGGGCAAGAGTTAGGGGAATGGGTCCGCGGATTTCTCGCGCGTCAGGCGAAAGAACAGAGGAAGCAGTCGTTTATGGCTTGGTTTCGCCGCTTTTTAAAAGGTGACGGGAAAACAGGAGACGACACGCCGCCCACCACTGCCCGCTCATCGGGAGTGGCGACGGTGCTGGCGCTGGTTGTGACTGCTGCCGCGCCAGCGTTTGAAGGTGAAGGGATTTCCACTGTGGGGTTGGTTTTGGCCGGCTGGGTTGTGTCGCAGCGCCTGCCGTATATTCTACGCTGGCTGGCAAAGCGGACAAAGTTAAGGAAAGCTTTGGCTCTACGGCGGTTAGCTTTTATTGTTCCGCTTTTAGGTATTTTAAGCGGCTGTTGTTCTTCGCCGCGGATCCATCCCTCAACGGACTTGAATGAAACACCGGCCATTACCCGCCAAGATAATCAAGACCCGATCAGTGATCATGTTAAAATTTTAGAAAGAACCCGCTTCACTTACCAAAATAACCCAGCCGAGCGCGCGGCGCGTCTGGGGGCGATAAAATTTTTCCGATTTATGAGAGAGAAATCCGGCCCGGCCACTCCCCAGCTCATCCTGGCGCTTTTGGATCAGGATCCCGAACTCCTCTTCGAGGCGCAAGCCGCGTTAACGCATGCCGGCGCTGGGCAGGCTTCAGCTTCGGACTTAAGTATCGAAACGATTTTAGATCTGACGCAATATACTGCTGTTCAATACGCGCGGGAAGCGCAAGCTTCGCAAAAGGCATGGTCAGCTCAAGAATTGTCTCAAGCTTTGGATCAAATCGGCCCGCGCACAGCACTCGTCCGACGGGCGGCCCGGGCCGCGCTCGATTCTTTCGCCTTAAAGAGTGTCAGCGCGGCAGAACTTCCGCAACTCATTCAGCAATTAAATCAGGGCGCTTTCATCGAGAAATTGCGCGCCTTGCAGCGTTTAGCGATCAGTCCGGCCACGACAGATTTTCAAGCCAGCCGGCCCGGCGTCATTGCCTTGGCCAGAGATCCACGCTTGCGGCCGTACGCGCTGGCGGTTTTGGCTCGGCTTAAGATTTCCAACGAGACTGCGGGTGTACTGCTGCCGCTAGATACCTTCGCGGCAGTCGTGGATTTCGCGCCGGATAAAAATTTCGCTGTCCGTTATAGCGCCATTGAGGCCATACGCGAGCAGGTCTTGGCGGTTGTGGCCGCGGTGAATGATCGGCTGGTTCAATCATCTTTGCCGACGGTGCGTTCGATCCGCGAGGCCGCTGTGCTCATTCAAAAACACCCCGGCATGGTTTCCGCCGAGGAAGAAGCGGCGCTTTTGGATTTATATGGCCGCGTCAAACCCTTGAGTGAGGTGCTTGGAGAAATTGTTTTGGATATTCCCGGCCAGGCTCTTCCCGATGACGTGAAATATTATCTCCATCAACTGCGGTTAAAGGCGGCTGAGGCCTTAGCGTGGCTGGGGGCCCAAGGGCGGGCGGATTTGGCCGAGGTTCTCTTGGCGGTAATTGAGCAGGCGCCGGATGTTTATGAAAGCAACCTATCGCAGTTGGCGCGCCAGATTCTTGACCATATGAATTTTGATCTTCCGGCGATGGATGAACTAGCGAGGCTCATCGAAGATTTAAAAGACACTCATGCCGGCAAAGTTTATGTTGCTTTGAAGAAGATTCATCCATTGATTCCGCTGGTGCAGGATGAGGAAAAACTTGCGGAATTAAAATCCGCGCTGGAGCGTTTGATTGACACTCATTCATCGGGAGAAATAAGGAGTGCGGCCTATGATGTGCGATATGATTTGCCCAAACGCGATGAAGAACAAAAAGACGCCGAAGAGGAAAAAGAAAAGACAAGACGAGGAGGAGAAGAAGAAGGAGAAGAGGAAGGAGAGGAAAAATTAGTCAAGGGACGACCCTTCGGGTCGCCACTTGCCCGTGGTCATGCCACGGGCAAGTACTGCATCAATCCACGGGCAGAGCCCGTGGCATCTGATGCTG